>NZ_JBJOCA010000002.1:0-279814 GCF_045898275.1 Clostridioides sp. GD02404 | reverse complement strand
TTTAGCTACTAACTCACGACTAAAGTCACAAGTGTGCGTAGCTATTTTTTAATCAAAACTTAACAAAAACTTACCTACAAAACCATTTTTCCCACATAGCAATAATAAAAAGAAGCCTACAACTGTTGGTGGCAAAATCAATGGGAGTGTAAATAACCCATCTATAAGACCCTTCCACTTGCCTCTATAATTAGCCATAATATATGACACAAATATTCCTATTATAAAAGTTATCACTGTTGACAAAAAAGATGTCTTAAGTGATATCCATAAAGGTGACCAATCTGTTCCCATTTTTCCCTCCTTAATTTTAAATGGAAATAGTGAAATTAATATGTCTATTAACTTCACTATTTCCATTTTATTATAATATACAATTATTTTCAATTTTCATTTATTTATATATAATTTATACTTAATATACATAACTTATTTGTAAACTTATTCTACTTTTTTGTACCCAAATTCTTCAAAAATCTTTTGACCTGCATCACTTAACAAAAACTCTTCAAATTTCTTAGCAGCATCTACATTTTTACTAGCTTTAATTACTGAAACTGGATATGTAATAGGTGAATGAGTTTTTTCATCTGTTTTTTCAACTACTTTTATCTTATCATTATTAACAGTATCACTAAAGTAAACGAATCCAATGTCAGCATTTCCTGATTGTACCCATGCTAAAACTTCTTTTACATCCTTTGCAAATACTAACTTGTCTTTTAATTTATCTTTTAAATCTAAATTAGTTAATACTTCATCTGCATATTTCCCTGCTGGAACACTTTCAGCTTCACCAACAGCAATTTTCTTTACTTTATCCGATGTCAAATCTTTCATACTAGACACATCACTATCAGTAGAAGAAATAAGAACTAAATCATTTTTTACTAAGTCTTTCGTTGTATCAGAAACTAATAACTTTTCTTCATCCAATGCCTTCATTTGTTTTTGTCCTGCTGAAATGAATAAATCACATGGTGCTCCTTGTTCTATCTGTTGTTGTAATGAACCTGATGCTCCATAGTTAACTATAAGTTTTACATCTGAATCAACTTTTTTGTATTCTTCTTCAAGCTTTGCCATTGCTTCTTTTAAACTTGCCGCAGCCGATATGTTTAACTCTACTGTCTCACTACTTTTATTTGTTTTTTCTTGTTTTTCATCATCTTTCTTGCTTTCATTACTATTGCATCCAACTGTCCCCAAAGTTAAGCATGCAACTAGCCCTAATATTCCCAATATTTTTTTCATAACAATCTCCCTTTTTGTAAATTTGATACACATTTCAATATGTTTTATCATGTTTTATCATGTTTTGTTACGTATAACTTAATTATATATACCTACTAATAAATTTTCAAGTAAATTATTTATATTACTTTTAAATATTTTCCTACATTTTTCTTTTTTTAATGTTAAAATAACCTTATATGGAGGTGTATTATGGACTCATTATCATCTTTGACGCCTGTCGAGGTAGCTGAATTATTAAAGATAACAAAAAATACTGTATATGAATTAATCAAAAGAGGTGAACTTCCTTCTTATAAAGTAGGGAAAAAAATAAGAGTTGATATTAAAGATGTTGAAGAATATATCAATAGTCAAAAGACTGGTAAAATAAAAGATACACAATTTAACAATAAAAATATATCTATAAATAATAATTTTAAAGTTATTATTTCTGGTCAAGATGTAATATTAGATATTTTAGCTAGGTCTGTTGAAAAAAAATTAGATGGAGTAAATACATTTCGCTCTTATATAGGTAGTTATAATGCTTTATATGAATTGTATAATGGTAGGGTTTCTATAGCATCATCTCATCTATGGGATTTTGAAACAGATGAATATAATAGTACTTTTGTTAAAAAACTATTGCCAGGAATCCCATGTGTTCTTATAAATTTAGCTTACAGAATGCAAGGTTTTTATGTTGCTAAAGGTAATCCTAAAGAAATAAAAACTTGGGAAGATTTAATTAGACCAAACATAACTCTTGTCAACAGAGAAAAGGGTGCTGGTACTAGAGTTCTACTTGATGGTAAACTTAGACTTCTAAATTTTAATGGTAACCATATAAAAGGTTATGACAATGAAGAATTATCACACCTTGGGGTTGCAAGTACTGTTTCTCGTGGAATAGCTGATGTTGGTTTAGGGAATGAAAAAGCAGCATTACAAGTAAATAATATTGACTTTATTCCTCTTCACAAGGAACGTTATGATTTAGTCATCAAAAAAGAAGACTTACAAAATCCAGTTTACCAAACCATAATTAACATAATAAACTCAGCTGAATTTAAGGCTGAACTTCAAGGTCTTGGTGGATATGACTTAACTGATACAGGTAAAATCATAGCAGAAGTATAGAATCAAAATCGCAATCTATTTCATAAGACTTATAATTTTTCACAGAACTTATAACTTAAGGTCAAAATAAATTGCGATTTTTTGTGCATTTTTAAAAATGTTTACCTTATTAAATTTAGCAGTTAATACAAATTTCAATATAGTAAATTTCATAGTACTATTATATTTAATAGATATTCACATAATAGTACTTTTCCTTAACATAGATTAGCATATGATGTATTCTAACAAGCAACACTCTTCCTTTATTATATATATGTGGCAATATGTATGAATTTAATACATTATATACAATATTGCTTTCTTCTTGTATTTTTTCAACTAATAAATTATTTATAAAAGTATCCTTTTCATTTTCAATAACTTTACACCAATTTATTTTAACTTTTAAGATATATCTTCCCACTAGGTATATACATTCTACAATAAATAACAAAAATACAATATAATCAGTACCTCCTATCTGATATAAACTCCCCGATACCAATGGTTTCGCAAAGAAATTATAAAAGTTTAAAGTATCTCCTGTATAATCAAAAAGTATTAATAGTAATCCTAACCCCCTTAACACTTTCATATTCAACATGTCTTTATCTTTATTATCTTTGTTTTTCATATATACTACCTCTCTTTTCTTTAGATTTTATTGTAATATAATACTAACTCTTTCATTTGAGGTATAAATGAATTTAATTGGTAGTTATTTTCATTTTTACTAGAAATTAATTCACATTACTAAATATTATTTATATTTCAACATAAAAATAGCTTATCTATTTTTGATAAATACCAAAATAAATAAGCTATTAATATGCAATTAATTTTTATCATTAACAACATTACTATCTATAAATTTAAAAATTTTATTGAAATATACTGTTTTATCATGCTCATATCCATCAACATGACCAACACCTTCTATAATCCATATCTCTTTTTTATCGTGTTTAACTAAATCATACATTTTTTGGCTATTTCTATAATCACAGACATTATCTTCTGTTCCATGTATAAATAGTATAGGGACATTAGATTTTTTAACTGCCTCATCTGGTCTTACATCACTGTACCAAAATCCAGATTTAAACTTATTGTATAAATCTCCACATGTTATTACATAATCGACTAATACCTTTGGTATGCGCTTTTCTATTACTCCCATTCTAATCGCTTCTCTCATTTCAGAATAAGGAGAATCCAATATATAAAAATCCACATCTCTATTTCTAGAGTTTATCTCTGTATGCATAGCAGCTGTTCCTGCGCCCATAGAAAATCCATGTATTCCTAATCTTCCATCTGGAAATTTATTTTTTATAAATTTAACTAAACTATCTAAATCATACCTTTCATAAAGGCCAAATGTATAATTATCGCCTCCACTATTACCTGTGTTTCTTTGATTATAAATTAATACATTATAACCTTTATCTAAGTATCCATATGCTACCTTTAGCATTTCATAGTGGCAACTTCCTATTCCATGAACAAGTATAATAGTATCTTTTGTCTTTATATTTGAAGTTATAAAAATACTTTCAAGTTTGTAATTATTAGAACTTTGTATCATTAATTCATCTGTCTTATAGCTTTTTAATTTCTCTAGAGGTTTATCTTTTCTCTTAGAAAATACTTTTATCACATCTTCTTTTTTTATTAGTTGTTCTGAACCAACTGAGCTATTATAAACTAATTTACCAAATATATAAGATACAATTAATAGAATTAACAGAAACACAACTGATATAATTATAACTTTATCGCTTAAATTAATATAATTTTTAAAATTATTTTTCATATTTATTTACCATACAATTTCCTATATTATATTTTTAAGTAATAGAACAATTACTTATATTACCCTTATGATTTCTATTATACCCATTAATGTACTAAAATTACAAATTTTATTTAGTATTAATAAATTATTATATTATATAATAAAGATTTTTAGAATTTTATTATATAATATTATTTAAATATTCTTCTGTATTTTTCTTCTTCCTCTTCAGTAAACACATTAAATACAACTTTTAAGTTTTTCTCAGGATTTTCTTTTAACCATAATCTAACTCTGCTTACAGCAAGATTAGCTGCTTCTTTTTTTGGATACCCAAATACTCCTGTAGAAATTCCACAAAAAACAATATTTTTTATTTCATCAATTTCTTTTATTGTGTTTAAACATGATTTGTAGCAATGAAGTAGTTGCTTTTCTTGTTCTTTACTTGGTTGACCACCAGATACAATAGGACCAACAGTATGTACTACAAATTTTGAAGGTAGGCAATAACCTCTTGTTATTTTAGCATCTCCAGTATATTCTAAATGACCTTGTTTTTTTATTATTTTATCACAATCTTCTCTAAGTCTAGGACCTGCGCATGAATGTATCTCATTATCTACACATAAATGTAATGGTTGTAAGCATCCTAATAGCTTATTATTTGCAGCATTCACTATTGCATCTGCTTTTAAACTTGTTATATTACCTCTCCATATAGCAATACCTTCCTCTACTTCTTCTATATCATTTACATCTACTAACTCTCTTTCTTCACATTCAATTAACAATAAATTATGTAACATATTAAGTATTTCTGGAGCAATTTCTTTTGGTGGATATACATTCAAAAGTCCTCTAAGTATATCTCTAGGCTTAATTTCGTCATTTGATAAATTGTATATTTTAGAAGGAACTTCTTTTGAAAAATATGCAATTAAAGTGTTTATATTTTTCTTTCTTTGTTCGTCAGTTAGAGGCCTGATACTCTTATCAAAATCCTCAAATAAATTTACATCAGCAGCATAATCTCTCCACTTCATAGCCATCTCTCCATTCTCATATTTTAGGATTGTAAAATAATTATGTATTATGTACATGTTTATTTATTTCTATAAACACTTACATAAATCCTGTTAAAAGTGTAAATTTTTTAATATTATTATATTTAAAGACAAAATATAGAATTATTTTAAGTATTTTATAGAAACCTTTATAAAAATAATATGCAATTTGTTATTACTTTAACAGTAAAATTTTTAAATAATAATAAAGGTGAAAGCTTCTAAAGCTAACACCTTTATAAATTAAATATTCTAAAAAACCATATATTATTCTTAGTTAAGTTCTGGCCAATAATTTTTATTTGCTTTTATTAAATCATCTAATAGTTCTTTTGCTACTGTTGCACTTGGAACTGTTTTAGATAGCATAAGTGCTTGCCACAGTTTATTATATGATTTTTCAATCCAAGCATCAACCACTAACTTTTCAACTGCTAATTGTTGTTCCATTAAGCCCTTTTGAAACGTTGGTATTTTTCCTATTGATAATGGTTCATACCCATCTTTTCCAACTATACATGGAATCTCAACCATCGCATCAGATTGTATATTTTCTATAGCTCCATTATTTTGAACTATTAATAACATACGCTCATGAGTATTAAAAGCTAGAGCTGTAGCTAAATCAACTATAAACTCTGCATGTATTCCTATCTCAAGTCCACTGCCATTAGAATGCCCTTGCTTTTCTATTAATGCACATGAGCTAAATACTTCTTTTTCTCTTCCATTAATTACTTCATTAGCACGAGTGTAATTTACGTCAGAATGATTTACAACATAATCTGGGAATAGATAGTACTTTAAGTAACTACTTGGTATTGTAGTCAAATCTGTTTTTACTATTTCTCTAGTAAATAAATTAGTTTCAAACCAGCTATCCTTCTTATCATTTTTCATTCCTTCTTCACCATTTATAAATCCATACTCTTTTATATGCTCTACTAATTTTGGCAAAAGTTCATTTCCTTCTTTGTCTTTAATTGAAGTATACCAACCAAAATGATTTAATCCAAAATATCTTATATCCATATCTTTTCTAGATTCAAGCCCTGCAATCTTTGCTATACTATGCTCCATACCTATTGGCATATCACAGATATTTATTACTCTAGAAGTAGGTCTTAACCTTCTAACAGCTTCTGCTATTATGGATGCTGGATTAGAATAATTTAACATCCAGCAATTTGGAGAATACTTTTCCATATAGTCTATATTTTCAAGCACACCTTCTATGGACCTCATACCATAAGCTATTCCACCTGGTCCACATGTTTCTTGACCAACTATCCCATGTCTTAGAGGTATTTTTTCATCTAATTCTCTCATTTCAAGTTTTCCCACTCTTATATGAGCCAAACAAAAGTCTACATCTGTATAAGCTTCTTCAGGGGATGTTGTTGCTAAATACTCTATAGTAGGGTCCTTTTCTTTTATTAATATTTCACAGGCTTTAGCTACTTTATTTTGTCTTTCTTCATCGTTGTCATACAATTTAATAGCTCTTAATGGTAACCTATCTAGATTATCTAACAACATTAATATGATTTCTGGAGTATATGTACTTCCTCCACCAGCTATTACTACTGAAAACTTCTCCATAACAATTTCTCCTTTTCTATTTAAAAATTTACTATATTTATAAATAACTTTATAAATACTAGTACTTTAAAGCAAAAGGGAGTTCATTTATTAAATTTGCCAAATTAATAAACTATAGCCAAACTTCAAGCACTATTTATATGAAAATTAATTCTTATCATTTCTTGGGTCCATTATTTCAAATATGTCTACAAGCTCAGATACTAAAGAGTGAGCAAATAATGCATTTGAATAATGGTCTTCAGAATGTACAACTAAAAAATTAGTTCCACTATCTTCACTGTTCATAGCATTTGATAGTAATTCTAAATGATTCTTTGATGCTGTTTGTATTTTTTCTGATGCTGAGTCTAAAAGTCTTTTAGCTTTATCATAGTCACCTTTTTTTATTTCTTTAAGGGACATCATCACATCACTTTTAGCATCTCCTGATTCTGATATTATGCTAAATACTTTTTCTTCTATTTCAGGTATCATATCCTTCTCCTTCTAATGACTAGTTAAAAATCAAAGCTATCGTCACTTAATTCCGTAGCTAATTCTGCATTTTTGTTTAATTCCTCTTTCTCCATTATCTTAAAGAATGGATAATATATCAAGGTCATAAGTATTATACTTGCAAATACTAATACTATAGCCTTCCAGTCTAATGTCATTAAAAAAGCTGCAACTCCTGGAGGCAAAAATCCTGGAGGTTCTGCAATAGGTAATCCTACTAATCCTAATTTTAAAGCCATAAAGTTAAGTGCTCCAACTAGCACAGGTCCAAATACAAATGGTACAAACATATATGGATTCATAACTATTGGCGTTCCAAATATTACTGGCTCATTTATCCCAAATAATGATGGTAATAGCACAACTTTTCCCATACTATTTAGACTCTTACTCTTACTTCTCGACATAAGATATACTAGTCCTAAAGTTATTCCTGACCCAGTTACTTGTAAGAAACCATAGTAAAACCCTATTGTAAACACATGTTTTGGGTCTCCTCCAGCTGCTATTAGTGTCGCATTTTCTGCCATATATGTAGCTGCTATTGGCATCCATATACTTGAAGTTATTGCTGCTCCATGAAGCCCAAAGAACCATAACAATTGAGTTATAAAAAGTATTATAATTACTGCAAAGACATTGTCTAAACTGCTTATAGCTGGTGCTAAGAAATTCATTATAATAGCTGGTAATGGCTGACCTAGTATATTTTTAGTTACTGCTGCTATTGCTGTAAATAACATTATACATACTATCATTGGTGTTAAATTTCTAAAACTTTTATTTACTACACTTGGTACTTCTTTTGGAAATCTAATTACAAGATTTTTATCATTCATAAACTTAGTAATATCAACTACTAAAAGTGCTATTAGTATACTTACAAATAAACCTTGAGCATCTAAATAACTTGTATCTAATGCACCATCTACTATTTGCCCACATACAACAAGTTGTGCTATAACGGCTGTCATACCTATTTCCACATGATTAAGATTATATTTTTTAGCCAATGCTTGAGCTATAAAAAAGGCTGAGTATATAGATAATAAGCTCATAGTAAATTTATTTGGAATAAGTAATGTATCCATATTCTCAGATAATAACGTTTTTACACTTCCTTCAGGTAACATATTATTTAGAGCTACAAATAGCATACTTAAAGAACCAACAATTATTATTGGGGTGATGCTTATCATACCTTCTTTTATAGCTTGGAGATGCCTCTGCTTTTCAATCTTTTGTGCTATTGGAAGAAGAAATTTTCTCAAATTATTTTGAAGTGCTTCCATGTTTATCCTCTCCCTAATTATCTATTTTTATATAGCTCGATTGCCGACTTCATAACAGAAGAGGCATCCATACGACCATAATGTTTAGTATCTATTACACCAACTACTATTTTATAATTTTTACAAGCTTCAACTACATCCTCCTCCTTAAATCTAATTTGAGGAGCTACAAGAACTACATCTATATCATTAACTTGAATATATGATTTTAAATTTTCAAATGATGTTGCATCTATATTTATAGTTTTTGTTTTTAGCTTTACATGCTCACTGCAAAAACTTTTCATTTTTTCTACAAGTACTCCTGTTGAAGCTCCATTTGCACATACTAATAAAATATTCATAATAAATTCCTCCTGCAATATTTAATTTCTTTTATTTTATAGTTTTATACTTTAATTCTTGCTTTAATTCTTAGTACTGCCAGTGATTAAATTTAAAAGCTGTATCTATAGCTTCTTCTGGCTTATATTCTTCTAATATTTTTAAGTATCTTTCTTTATAATCATTATCTACCTTTTTTTCTGGTATTACTATGCTAGCTTCATTTAAGAAGTGGAATGAATCTCTTCCCATTTCTAATCCTCTATATGTATGTTTATCAAGTGCCACATCCATAATTTCTGGGACTTTACCCATTGCAAATCCTTTTATAATTATATTTTTTAATAAGTCACTTGATCTATCTTTTTCACATGCACAAAGATATCTTATTGCATGTATGAAAAATAAAGGTCTATCTCCATCTGCATATGAATATTCCTTTCTTACTTGATTTAAATTATTTATGATTATTATAGCTGATGGGTCTCCCATTCCTATATCCTCAACTGATATTGTAAGTATTCTTCTCCACAACTTATCTTCTAATTCTGGTGATGATATATATAGTTCATAAGCAAATTCACATGCTTCTTCTACCATATTTCTTCTTATAGCCTTTTGAAATGATGATATTATTTCATCTGCACTAAATCCGTTTCTTGTAGTCATTCTTGCCCATGGGTCATTTGCCTTTTTATCTCTTAATATTTTCTCCTGCATATTATTTACTCCTTTTGATTTAAATTTTAATTCTTTATATTATTTATAAATAATACAAAGCAAGTATTGTGCCAGTTTTTTTAGACACTTCTAAATGCGATTATTTCAATCATATTTATTGCCAATACTCAGATACTTTGTCTAAATTTACTTGTATGTGTCTAATATTAATGTCATTTTAGACTAAAAAAGACTACCAAATAAGTTTTTATACTTATTGGTAATCTTTTTTATTATTTATACATATTCTAATATTAATAATATTTGATAACATTCTTTTTTATTAATTTCTATATTATATTTTTTATCTAATTGAGATAATATATTTTTTATTTTACTTAAGTCCTTATCACAATTAAGTACTTTTTCTTTATCAAGCTGTTCAATTGCTCTAGTATTTCCAATTAATCCATCTACCATGAAAGCCAAATGCATCATAAGCCCAATTACTTTGTCATATTTTTTTTCTACATTAAATATCAAAAATAGCTCATCAGACACAGATTTTATATCCTTAAATATTCTATTATAATTAGAATTTTTTAAAGATGTTCTTAGTCCTTCAACTACATCATCATAACCAATACTTATCTTTATAATATTTTTTAATTTATTTATATTTTCATCTTTATCTATATCTTTTTTGCTGACATAGTCAATCCCTTTAACATTAATTCTTTGTTCATTGATTAATGCTACAACATTACTGCTTTCTTTTAGTTTTGCAATATTTAAACTTAAATCTTTTTCTGTTTTATATGGTACAGATATAATATCTATTCCATCTAAATACCTATTCATTTTTTCTTCTAGTATTTTTCTTGTCTTGTTATCTACACCTTCTGAAACATGCGATGCTATAATAATTGTTTTAGATAAGTTTTCTTTATTTTGAATTTCATTAGCTCCAAAATAGTACTTTCTTGTATTGACAATGGAATTATATACATCATTTAATGATAGTCCCATGTTAGCTTTTTGAACTGCTTCTAACACAGTTAATGTGGTCACCATAGGAACTACTCTTACATCACACTTTTTTTCATTTTTTATAATTTCATCAAAAGAATTTAATGAGCCCATATCTGTAAATAGTAGTATATCTTTATTGTCTATGTTATTAATCAATCTTTTAAAATCTATAATTACTCTTTCATAACTTTTATCCAACTTCATATCAAACGAAATAGCATTACATTCTCCAATAATATCACTAACTGCTTTCACCATACTACTTGCTGTAGTTTCCCCATGCATTGTAACTATGATATTAAAGTTATTCATTATTTTATTTTGTTCATCTTTTTTAGCTTGTACTATAAATAATGTAATATATGCTACAGTTTCTATAGATAAAAATAAATCAAATTCATTCTCAATTATTCCAACTATTTTCAAGGCTGTCCTAAATTCACTTCTATTATTTCTTCTAATTTGATTTAAGTCTATATTGTTTGTAGAATTATTTTTATCTAATACATTTTTTATGTATATTGCCATTGACCTAAATATTGATTCGTTTATATTTATTTCTTCATCTTCCTTAATAATTTGTCTTATTACTTTACACATATTTTTAAATTTAACATCATTAAATAATGAGTTATCTGCTATATTCATTTCTACAGACTCATTAAGATTGGAATTTACTGTATTAATAATGTTCATATTATAGTTAATAATTTCTTCTTCCCCAAATGGTGTAAATAAAAAGAATTCTATTCCATGTGTTATAACTTCATCTGCTTTAATAGACTTATCTCTATAATCATCATTCACTTCATTTATCGACTTATCAAAGTATTTTTTCTCTATATAAATTGGCTCTTTATTGTTTATTTTATATCTTAAGTATCCATTTGCAACAGCTAACTTTATATCATTTTGAAGTTGACCTACATTATTTTTACAATCATAAAGTAGTAATGATTTAATTATTTCCCTATGTACTTTTATAGAAATAGAAATACTTTTTGATTCTTGCTTAAAAAAGTTTTTAACTAATTCCATTCTTTCAATCATGGTTCTATTTCTCAATGAAGGTATTTCTATTTTCATAGGTATTCTTCTATTAAATGTATCTAACAGTGTTGATGTTGGATTTTCTGTAGTAGCACATATTATTAATACCTTGAACTCTCTTTCCTTAGTTGCATCTCCTAACCTTTTAAATGTTCCCTTATCTATAAAAGTAAACAACATCTCTTGACCTTCTGCTGGTAACCTATGAATTTCATCTAAAAATAATATCCCTCCATTTGCAATTTCTAAAAGTCCCTTTCTTGAAGATTCTGCTCCTGTGTAAGCACCTTGTTCCACTCCAAAAACATGTCCCATAAGTAATTGTGGGTTATTTGCATAATCTGCACAGTTAAATGTTATAAAGGGTGCTTTATCTTCTCTAATTCCACTATCTATAGAATAATCATACATGTACCTAGCAATCATACTTTTTCCTACTCCTGTTTCTCCATAGATAATGGTATGGAGTCCATTTGTAGGATAGAGCATTGCAACTTTACATTTTTCTATTATAGGTCTTAAACTTTGCGTTTTACCTATTAAGGTTTCAAAACTATCTTTTTTTATTTTAGTTTCTATTTTTATTTCTTTTTCTATATCAAGCAACTCTTCTTCATTAATACTAACATTTGCAGGAACATAATATACTGGTTTTCCTTTTATCTTTGTAACCATACCTTCATTGAACAATTGGTTCAAATATGTACTTATATTGTTTCTTGCAATTCCAGTTTTTTCTGATAATCGATTAGCTGTAATTCCTTTTCCATTTTCCCTATATAATACCTTTAAAACTTCCATTACTTTATCTTTTTTATATATCATTACAACCTCCCCCCGCATTTGTAATCTCTTATTAATCTATTCTTAAATTTTATTTTATCTTATGAATAATATATTTTCTTTGTTTTTAATTTTATTATATTTGAAAAACGGGAATAAAAAAACCTATTTTTGGAATGGTTTTAAAATTTATCCAAAAACAGGCTTTTAATTCATAGTTAAAACAACTAGTCATTACTTAGAATGACTTTATACTAAACAACTTTTAAATTTTCTTGATATTTATTTATCTCTGATTTAGAAGAATATACAAAATGACCATCTGAAACTTCAATCCAACTCAATGACTTCTCATTTGAACAGTCGCATACATTAGAATTATACTCTACTCTATTTCTTGACTTAGCATATTTAGGGTCAGGAATAGGAATCGCAGAAAGTAAAGATTTTGTATATGGATGAATAGGATTATTATATAATTCATTTGAACTTGCTAGTTCCACTAATTTTCCATTATACATAACTCCTATACGGTCACTAATATGTCTCACCATAGATAAATCATGAGCTATAAATAAACAAGTTAAATTCTTTTCTTGTTGTAATTTCTTAAATAAATTTACAATTTGTGCTTGTATAGATACATCTAAGGAAGCTATAGGTTCATCAGCTATTATAAATTCTGGGTCTACTGAAAGAGCTCGTGCTATGCCAATACGCTGTCTTTGTCCACCTGAAAAATCAGAAGGATACTTATTTGCATAACTTCTATCAAGTCCAACTAGATTTAACATCTCATATACTTTATTCATTCTCTCTGTTTTATTTTTACAGACACCTTGAATTTTTAGTGGTTCTGAAATTATATCTGCAATTGTCATACGTGGATTTAATGATGAAGTAGAATCTTGAAAAATAATCTGCATGCTTTTATTTACATCTTTTTTTATAAATTTATACGTTTTTTTATCTGAGATACAATTTCCTTTGTAAATTACTTCTCCACCAGTAGATTCATGTAATCTTATTATAGTTTTGCCAGTTGTGGATTTTCCTGAACCTGACTCTCCTACTAATCCAAATATCTCGCCTTTATATATATCAAAACTTATATCATCAACAGCTTTTACAGTAGTACTTTTATCCAAATGAAAATATTGTTTTAAGTTTTTTATTTCTAGTATTTTTTCTCTATTCATTAGAAATCACCCTTCCACAATTTACTCTAACTGGTATATCTACTTTAGGTGCATCTGGATGCAATAACCAAGTTGCTGCACTATGTGTATCATTAATTTTAAACATTGGTGGTTCTTTTTCATAATCTATTTTAAGAGCATTTTTATTCCTTACTGCAAATGCATCTCCTTTTGGAGGATTCAATAAGTTTGGGGGCATTCCAGGTATATTATATAAATAATCATCCTGTGAGTCTAAAGTAGGTAATGAGCCTAACAAACCCCAAGTATATGGATGCCTAGGGTCATAAAATATATCTTCTACTGTTCCAGTTTCTACAATCTTTCCTGCATACATGACTGCTATTCTATTAGCTATAGTTGCAACTACACCTAAATCATGAGTTATAAATATTATTGATAGACCTATCTTATCTTGTAAATCTTTTATTAGGTCAATTATTTGAGCTTGTATAGTTACATCTAGAGCTGTTGTAGGTTCATCAGCAATCAATACTTCTGGATTACAAGCAAGTGCTATAGCTATTACTATACGTTGTCTCATTCCACCAGAAAAATGATGTGGAAATTGTTTAAATCTTTTTTCTGGATTATCTATTCCAACCAATTCAATAAGTTCCAAAGCCCTTTTTTTAGCCTCACTTTTACTTATACCTTGATGAATCACTATAGTTTCTGATATTTGCTTTCCTATTGATATAGTTGGATTAAGAGATGTCATAGGGTCTTGAAATATCATTGATATATTCTTCCCTCTGATAGACTCCATCTCTTTTTCAGAGATTTTAACCAAGTCATTTGATTTAAGTAAAATTTCTCCATTTTTAATATATCCATTATATGGGAGTATCCTCATCAAACTCTTACATAATACTGATTTCCCACAACCAGATTCTCCAACTATAGCAAGTGTTTCACCTTTTTTTAGATTAAAAGATACATTTCTTACAGCCTGCACTTCTCCTTCTTCTACTTTAAAACTTACAGATAGATTATTAACCTCCAATAAATGTTCCAAAAACCATCAACCCCTATGCTATTCAAACCCTAGGGATGTATTTATATCCCTAAGGTTTCTAATTAATTTAAATGTTATTCAATTGTCCAATCAGCTATGTTCCAGAATATACCTACACCATGATGACCTAGAACTGTATCAGGTGTTAGCCCTTTGATATTTGGTTTTCCAACATAGATTGCATCTATATAAGCAATAAATGTATAAGGCATATCTTTAGTCATTTCTTCTTGGAATTGTTTATATAATTTTAATTTTTCATCTTTATTTTCTGTTTCTCTTGCTTTTTGAAGTATTTTGTCTATGGCAGGATTAGAGTAAGCACTGTAATTTGCACCTTTATCTGTTCCAAATACTTTATATGTGTGGTCATCTGGGTCAAATGGACTTCCCCAACCGATTAAATGAGCATCTTGATTAGCCCAATCTGTTTCAGTTACAACCACAGCTTTAGCATCCACGCCTATTTCTTTTAACTGTTGCGCACATATTTTAGCCATATCAACTCTAACTTGGTCACTCTCACCTGCTGTTATTTCAAAAGCTAGTTTAGTACCTTCTTTTTCATAAATTCCATCAGAACCTAACTTCCATCCTAGCTTTTCAATTTCTTGTTTAGCTTTTTCTGGATTATATTCAAACTTTTCTATATCAGGGTTGTTATATGGTCCCATTTGTAAAGGTGAATACGCTGGAACACCATGCCCTAATAACACACTATCAACTATTGCTTTTCTATCTATTGCATAACTTAAAGCATTTGGTAATCCTTTAGTTTTTTCATCTTTAAAGAACTTAGAGTTAAAATTGTACAATATACCTCTATAGTCTGCTGTTTTCATTATATTTACTTTAAAGTTCTTTTCATCTTTTTCAAAGTTAGACATGTCTTTAGGAGTTACTTGAGCTAAGTCTAATTCTCCTGATTTCAATTGCATCGCTTTAGCCTTGTCATCTGGAACGATTTTAAATACTACTTTATCTAAACCTGGCTCTTTTACAAAATAATCACTATTTTTAACAAGTGTTATACTTTGACCTTTATCCCATTTTTCAAGTTTAAATGGTCCAGTTCCTATTGGTTTTTGATTAAATTCATCAGTAGTTATATCTTTACCTTCTAATACATGTTTTGGTAATATTCCTACTGTCAAATAATCAAGCATTGCTGTATTTGGAGCTTTTAAAGTAATTTTTATAGTAGTATCATTAACTACATCAGTTTTTGTTATATCTTCATAATTTGATGCTATTTCAGAAGCATTGTCTGGCTTCATTATAGTTTCTATTGTAAACTTAACATCATTTGCTGTAAATTTCTCTCCATCATGCCACTTAACATCATCTCTTAAATTAAAAGTATATGTATTTGTTGCCTCATCAAATTTCCAGTCCTTTGCTAGACAAGGAACTACTTTGTTGTTTTCATCATGAGCTGTTAATCCATTAAATATTAATGAATTTATTTCTCCATGTTCATATAGTGCAGGATTTATACTTGTATAGTCATTACTTCCATAAACAAGTACCTTTCCATCTTTAGATGTATCTTCTTTTTTATCTTTGTCTCCTCCACTAGAACAACCTGCCATTAGACTAAGTATCATTACTAAACTTAAAACTTTTAACTTCTTTAATTTCATGATGCTCCCCCTTTTGCTTTTTATAAAGTATTTTTCAAAGCTTTGACCCCATTTATTTAAATAGATATTTCAAATACCTCAGTATTTGTTTATTTAGTGCTCAGATGCTGATTTATAAATTACTAGATTTTTTATTATTATTTTTTCTTATATAATTCCCTATATTAGTTATACACACTAATGTAGTAACCAAAAATATACCTGGAATAAGTATAATCCACCATCTATTTGAAAGTAGTGCTTCTTCTGATAAAGATAACATACTTCCCCAAGAAACAATTTCTATTGGAAGACCTATACCTAAAAAACTAAGTGTTGATTCAGTCCCAATAGCTGCACCTATGTTTGTTACAACCATAAACATTATTGATGCTACAAAGTTTGGAAGTAAGTGCTGTTTTAATGTATAGAAGAATCCTCCTCCCATACTTTTAGCTGCTAATATATATTCGCTATTTCTTATTTGTCTAACCTCTGTTCTTACAATCTTAGATATATTCATCCAGCTCGTTATACCTATTACTATAGACATAGATATTGGATTTGAGTTTCCAAGTATAGCCTGTACAAATATTATGATTAATATTGAAGGTATACTAAGTATAATCTCTGTAAACCTCATCATTGCATCATCTACAAGTTCGGATGCTAAACCACTTAGACTGCCATAAATAATTCCTATAGCAGTTGATATTATGGTAGAAAACAATCCTATAAATAAAGATATTTTTCCTCCATACCATATCATAGAATATATATCTCTACCCATTGAGTCTGTTCCAAATAAAAAAGTTTTATTTGGAGCTAAGTTGGAGCTTACTAAATCCATGTATGTTGGTTCATGTGTCATTATGAAAGATGAAAATACACTTCCAATAACTATAATTGACAAAATTATAATTGATATATATGGTAATTCTTTAATTTTTTCAAATAAGGTTTTCCTTTTTTCTATATGTTCATCTTCTTCTACTAAAATATAATTTTCTCCTACAATTTCAAAATCACTACATTGTGGCTTCATTAGTATCACCTCTATCATATTTCATTCTAGGGTCTATTTTATTGTTTATAATTTGAGCTAACATATTACCAAATACTACTAAAGCCCCTGTTATTAAACATAAAACTAATAACATATTATAATCATGATACTTTGCACTTTCAAAACAAAGAGTTCCTAACCCTGGGTAAGAAAAAACTTTTTCAACTACATAAGTTCCTCCCAATATGTGAGGTATTGAAATGGCCATTATACTGATATACGATGGCATTATATTTCTCAGGCAATGCTTAAAAACAATGGTTCTATTATTTAAACCTTTTGCCTTACATAACAGTACATAATCTTCTCTTATTTCTTCTAGCAATTTATTTCTTATCATATATGTGTAATACCATAAATGACTTAATATAAGTACTGTAAGAGGTAAGATTAGATGTGATATCCTACTTAATATGTTGCTTTCTTCTCCCATTGCATAAGCACCACTGCTTGGAAGTACACTTAAGTTTATACTAAATATAAGTATAAGTACTAAAGCAACCCAAAATGATGGAATACAGTTGGTTATTGTTCCTAGCTTACATATAATTCTATCAATGAGCTTATCTTCATGTAGTGTACAAAATATTCCTAACAATAAGGCTAGCACAAAGGTAAGTATATACCCTGAACCACCTAATATTATGGTATTTATATAGACATCATTTATAACAGAAGTAACATTTTGTTTATATTTAAATGAAATTCCAAATTCTCCTTTTGATGCATCCGAAATCCATTTTATATATTGGCTATATATTGGTTCATCCAAACCAAGTTTTTTCATAGCATTTTCTTTTTCCTGAATGCTCATTCTTTCTACACCATCTCCATAGTAAGAGATTAATGGGTCTCCTGGAGCAAGTCTTGCCATGTAAAAAACAACAAAAGATAATAAAAACATTACTAAAATAAACTGCAACAACTTTTTAAGTATATCCTTTAACAAACCCCTATTCCCCCTTTGTTGCAATAAAAAAAACCACATAAAAGTAAACGTCAAGTAACGTTAAAACCTTCGTGGTTCTATTATCATTAAACAAATTAAATTTTCAATATTTATCTATGAATTAATTTTAGCATCATTTATTAACTGTGTAAACAAACTTTTTAAAAATTGTTAAAATTTCATCAAATTGTTTTATTTATACCTAAAATAAAATTTTTATGCTCTATTTTCTAGCGTTTATTATGAAATTATAAATTTTTAGGTTGACTATATTGATAAATTATATTATATTAGTTTCTATGCAAACCATTTAAGAGGTGATTTTATTGAAAACTAATTATGATTGTTTTAGAATAGCTATGCTTTTAAAAGAACTCTATTCTAAAACTATGTACACAGTAGAAGAAAATTTTAAAGAAAATGGATTAACACATCAACAGATTATAGTTATAAAGCTGATAGCTCATAATCAAGAACTTACAATATCACAATTATGTGATGAAATGTCTCTAGCTAAAGGTACAGTTTCAGGTATAATCAGCAGACTAGAACATATTGGCTATATAGAAAAATTCAAGAAATCTGAGGATAAAAGAAATACATATGTTAAGTTCACGAAGACAGGGCTTGAATTTGCAACAAACTTTAAAACTAAAATGCAAGAAAGTTTTAATGATATATTTAAAAACTGTGATGAACAAGAACTAAATGACTTAGTAAAAAATCTTAGAAATATATTAACAAAGATAAAGGAGAGATAATTATGAATTCTAAATTAATACTTGCAATAGTATTTATAACATCAGCATTAATTTTCTACACTATAGGTGTATTTGGAGAAAGAAAGGCTAAAATTTTAAAGAAGAAACATGTAATCATATTTTGGCTTGGTTTGATATTTGATACATTAGGAACCTTTACCATGAGTAACATAGCTAATAGTAACACATTCTATGTAAAATCCGCTTTATCTCAAAGCCTTCATAGTATAACAGGTCTTCTTGCAATCGTGCTTATGCTTTTTCATGCAGGTTGGGCTACTTTTGTTCTATACAAAGATGATGAAGAAAAGAAAAAATTCTTCCATAAGTTTAGTATAGTCGTGTGGGCTATATGGTTAATTCCATACTTTATAGGTATGTTTATTGGCATGGCTGGATAATGGATGTATAATAGAATATTAAAAAAAAGTGTGTAAGAAATTAAATATACACTTACACACTTTTTATACATCACTTTTTAAATTGATTTATGTACACTTATATATAAAATCTATTTATTAAACACCTAATACTTGAGTTACTCCTGGAACTTCACTAACTAAAACATTTTCAATAATAGCTTTTATTGTCATAGTTGCTCCTGGACATCCACTACATGCACCTTGTAGTTTAACTAAAACTACTCCATTTTCATTTACATCTATAAGCTCTACATCCCCACCATCTCTTTGTAATACTGGTTTTATCTTTTCTTCAAGTACTTTTTCAATTTTTTCTCTCATAATTATTCCCCCCAGAAATATTTTATTATCAAGATTATACCAATGGTTTAAATTTTTGTCCATCCAATGATTTATCAAATTCTATTTTTGCTTCATCAATAATTTCAGTATTCATAAATACATCATAAGCACTACAAGCCAACACTTTAGCTGAATTTATCATAGCAGAAAATCCCATACTTGAACCTGCTGATGAACATGACTGCCATGTATGACTTGCAATTCCAACAGGCCATGCTGCCATTGCAAACTGAGCCACTGGTATAACATAACTTACATCTCCAACATCAGTAGAACCTGCTAGTCCTTTATCTTTATCTCCATCAGCTATCCTCTGATGTATATAACTATCTACAATAGATTTATCATTTTGGAATGATGTTGCTACGCCTAGTCTTTCCTCCCTAGTAAGAGTATCGCATAATTTTTTTGCAAATTCTTCTTCTTCAGGAGTAGCTTTAGGACAACCAACAAAAACCATATTATTGTAAACTAAATCAGTCAGACATTGATTTGGTATATAATCATATATTCCATCTGTAACTGTATACTCCATTTCAGTTTCTGTCATCATAGCTGCTCCTTGTGCTACTTTTACTAATCTATCAAGAACATGCTCTGCATCCTTTGCTTTTTTACCTCTAATAAAATACCAGCTTTCCGCAAAACCAGGAACTACATTAGGTCTTCCACCACCATTAGTTATAACATAGTGCATTCTTATAGAATCAATCACATGCTCTCTCAAATAATTTGCTCCAACATTCATAATTTCAACAGCATCAAGTGCACTTCTACCATTATGTGGAGCTTGTGCTGCATGTGCTGTTATTCCTTTAAACTTGAATTTGATAGATAAGTTTGCTAGACTTCCTCCTCGCCAAGGTGCATTTATATCAAAAGGATGCCATGTAAATGCACAATCTACATCATCAAAACATCCATTTACACACATGAAAGTCTTTCCTCCACCTTCTTCTTCGGCAGGACAACCAAAATATTTTATTGTTCCATTAAACTTATTTTCTTCTATTAATTTTTTTATAGAAACAACAGCTCCTACCCCTGCTACACCTAATAGATTATGACCACATCCATGACCTGCTTCACCTTCTACCAATGGATTTCTTTCTGTACTTACAGATTGTGATAACTCTGGTAAAGCATCATATTCTCCAAGTATTCCAATCACTGGCTTACATTTTCCAAAGCTCGCTATAAATCCAGTAGGTAAATTTTCTACTTCTTCAATTTCAAACCCCTTTGATTTTAGGTATTCTTTTTGAATGTTACTTGCATACTTTTCTTCAAAAGCTAGTTCTGGATTTTCCCATATTTTTTTAGACAAATCTATTAGCTCTTCTCTTATTTCTTCAATGTTATTTATGATATACTCTTTCATAATTCCCTCCAGATATATGTATTTTGATATACTTTACAGATTATATTATATACTAACATTCTATTTATCCATAATTTTTTGTTAATTAATTTGTTTCATATATTCTTCTATAGAATGTATCCTAGTTTCATTTTGTTTCTTCATAAAATCAATATATTCAATTTTCCATAATGTAGTTTCAGATTTCTTACTTACTAAAAACTCTAATAAATTGATTTCTTTCATTCTTATATCTTCATAAAATACAACACTACCCAATATTGCCAATTCCAATTCGCTTAATTCTGAAAATAACATTAAATACTCTTCTTCAAATAAGCATTCAGCTTCTAGGATATCAATAAAATCTTTTTTTGCATTAATATTTTCCTTTATTATCTTTATTTTTTCAACTATAGATGTACTATCTAATATTTTATTGAATACCTCTCTAAATGATTCATCATCTAATTTACTTTCATCATCAATAATATAATTCTCTAAAGACTCATTTTTACTACTACTTACAGTTATCATACCTTTAAAAATATCATCCCTTATTGACCCCAGCACAGATTCAATAAATATATTTTCATATCTTTTAATATATCTTATCATTACTTCATCTTCTATGTTTAATCTTTTTATCAGCACTTCAATTGCTTTCATAAGTAATGATGTTATCTTTTTATTTTTCCTAATTTCTCTATTAATTTCTTCAAAATCATTATAATTTAAATTATTATCCACCTGAATCAATTCAATTATATTATTTTCTTCATAATCTATAACTTCATCTTCAACATTATTATTGTACATGCTTTTAAATTGTCTTTCTAAAAACTCATATTCATATTCTGAAATCTCTAAATTAGTTGGTTCATTGCCTAAAATCGTAGAAAAAATACAATTGTTTATAATAAGTTCAAATAAATTTATAAGTATAACATCACAATCTATTTTATAAGTCATTCCATAATCATAAAATAATTTTTCTCTATCTTTCTTCTTAAATAAATTACAAAACCTATTTTCTATGTCTATACTCTCGATATAATTCTTCACATAATAGATACCTTGAACATCCATATCGTCTAATGCCAATGGATAATCTATACTCACTGGAATGTCATGAGCTTCAAATTTTATAACATAATTTTTAAAGAAACTTGATAATTCTACCAAAGTATCATTATAGGCTATTGAGTTGGTATCTAACTTTCTATTTATCATTAATTCATAAAAACTCTCTAACTCAATTAAATCATTTTCTAATATTTTAATACCTTCTAGATACATGTTTTTTATATTTTTAGCAGTCAGCTCTACAACTCTCTTTTCTAAATTTTCTAGCTTATTTATATATGCATCAATAGCATACCATAATGAAATCAACAACTTTTCAGCAACTTCTGTCCTTACTGATGTACTTTGACCATTTGTATATTTTTTAATCAAATCTATGAGTATTAGAGATATTTCTTGCTGTATGCTATATACTTCTCTTTCGTCTATTAATTTACAATCTAGACATTCCTTAAGCAAAGATATTGAATATTGATTTTTTATTAAATTTTTTTCATTTATATTAATATTGCTTAGATTATTTGACATAGCTACTCTCTCCTATAATATATTAAACTTTTCCAAACTTAAACGCTTTTGCAAATTCATCTGCTTCTCCTCTTACATTATCTAGATTTCCTGAAAATTTTTCATAAAGTTCATCTAGTAGTTCTATAATTTCATCATCACATATCTTATCATCAGTTTCATTTTTTAAATAATAAAAAATTTCTTGCATATCATTAATAGTTTCTAAATAATCGTTTATGTTTGTAAACTGTGATTTGTATATGTTTTCTATCAATTGTTTTGTAGTTTTTATATCTAACTCTATTCTGCCATATCCCTTTAAAGTATAATTTCTTGAAGTTATTATATCTTTTACATCAGATTCTGAAAGTGTTAAGCCATACTCCTTAGATTCTTCATTAGTTTCAAGCAATTCATTCCTTTCTATCTCTTTTAAGCCTTGGTGCATAGAACTCAAAATAATAGGTGATATCATTTAAAATTCTCCTTTTTTATTTTTCTATTGACTTTTTCATGTTTTCATGTTATATTTAAATTGGTATAAATTATTTTATTCACTACTTATAATAGTATTATTATAAGTAGTTTTTGTCAATTCAAAATTAACATCTCAATCAAATTTTTCAAAAAAAATACCATCACTCAGATATATAATTTTCTATAACTACCTTTTTACAGTTATTTATAATTAAACTCTAAGCAATGATATCTTTATTAATTTATTTATCTTTTTTAGCTCTACTTCTACTTTTCTTTACATTTGAACAATTTCTACAAGAAGGTGAACAATATTGAGATTTGGAATTTGTAGGAATATAAATTTTACCACAATACTTACATTTATTTAAAGAAGGAGGCTCACTTGTAATTGCAAACGCATATATAGTCTCAATTGCAGTCTTCAAAGAATCAAATTCCCACGCAATAGTTGGTTTATCCAATTGACTTATAGAAAAACCTATCTTTTGAGGATTAAACCCTCCAGACATGATAGTAACACTTTCAGTTAATAGATTGGATGTGTTTTTATATACACAAACTTGATTAAAGTGTCTACACATATCCTTAGCAAAACTTACAATCCAGTCTAATTGTTCAGTATAAAACTTTGAAAATACTAAATCTAAAATTAATGGTCTCTTTCCAAAAAACTTAGGTGACTCTTCTCTTTTTGATACATCTATACCTCTTCTGTATTTCTTAAAATACACATCATCATCACTTGCAAATGGTATAAACATATTTACATATTCATCAGTACTCAATATATTATCCTTTGTAATATAATTCTTTTCAATCATTAGTACTCTTTCTTCTCCAACTATGTCTCTATTATATACACTTGAATAAATTAATCCCAACAATCCATATTTCTTTACAAATTCAAGTACTTCTTTTTTTAATCTCATTTCTTTTGTCTCTTTTGGTATGTCTTGCAATGCTTCTTGTCCTATACAAATTATATCTACTATTATGTCATCTGCGACATCAAACGGATTATACATAGTAAATATAGCATCTTCAGTTGGAGCTATATATAATTCATCTTCTTCAGTAATTTTATATTCATAATCACTATATTTAATCCAGTCACTTGCAAAATTTCCTATTAATTCTATTTTTTTATTCATAATAAGTGTGCCTCCTCTCAATGTAATACTTAATTATAATTTACTATTACATTCTAAGTGTATTCTATAATTTTTACTATGTCAACTATTCTTTTATATTTATATAATATAAAATATATACTAAACTTATCAGGCTAAAATACTTTGTTTATATCAATTAACTCATAATTAAATTTATAAAAACTATTTACATCTGAAATCAATCTCTTTATAATTAATATGTAATATATTTTTATATTTACATATTACAAACAAATTATGAAAAGAGGAATCTAAAATATGGATAGAAAACGTGAATTAAAACAACTATATAAAGAAATGAAATTTGACACTGGAGTATTTATAATAAAAAGCGATATTACCAAGAAGATTTACCTAGGAAAGAGCAATGACATAAAAAGCAAATTTAACTCCCTCAAATTTCAGCTTAGTGCTGGGTCCTGTATGATAAAAGATTTAAATAATGATTGGAAAAAACATGGAGAAAAAGCTTTTACATTCGAAATCTTAGAACTTATAAAACATGATGATAACAAAACTGAGAAAGACTACTTAGAAGAACTAGATATTTTAGAGATGGTTTGGTTGGAAAAGTTAAAAGAAGATAATTCTTATGAAATTTATTCTATATAAAAACTATGTAATATAAGTAAAGAAACGCATTTCTTTTAAATAAAATGCGTTTCTTAAATACCCTATACCACTATAAATAATATACTAATTTTGTAATATATATTCACTTTACTGATAACATTATATTACTTTTTTACAGCATTCAGACACTGCTCTATAATATTCTTATCGCTTATACCTATTGCTGTTACTTTATTAGCTCCCTTTAATACACTCTTATCACTTTTATTTGAAACCAATACAACAGGAACATTTTTTGCAAGTGGTGATGCAACTAGTGTATAAACCAAATCATCTCCACTTGTTACATAAAATTCTTTTGCTCCATTATAGAACTTTTCAATTACATTTTTATTAGTTTGATATCTATCAACACCACCAATTCTAGTTGCTCTATATCTATTCACTATGTAATCGCTTAATGTAGACTCTCCTCCAATAGCATACACTGGAACAGGAGAAACACCAAATAATGGGTCTAAATCTGTATCTTCTTCTGCTGAAGCTATATCTTTTGTCAATATTATAGGAGAACCATCTCTATACGCAACAGATGCAACATTCACTGCATCAGCTTCATCTTTAAATCCATTTACTAAAAACATCTTATCACTACTCTTGATTTTTTCTATTTCACCTGCAATTTTATAACTTGTATCTACTCTATCTACTCCATCAATTCTTATAACTTGCATTCTTCTCATAAGTAACATTTTTTCTACATCTTTACTTATAGTATTCTCTCCACCTATTACATATATCTTAGTAACTCTATTTAATCTTTGCAATGTTGCCTCTGGTATATCATTCTTGTTAGTTAATAAAATGGCTGCATTGTTTACTCCTGCAAGACCGCTAGCAGCGATACCATCTACCATCGTAGAATCAGAGTTAATTAAAACTGCTGTTGTAAAATCTTGCTTATCTGAAATAAGCCCAGCTGTCTCATATTTATCTACCCCTTGAATATTTTCAATCTTATCTAGCGCATTTATTGATACTGGAAAACTAGCACTTAACAATAATGCTGAAATACCTAACGCTAATATCTTTTTACTAAACCTCATAAATTACCTCCCTAAAACAAATATAGTTAGTACTAGTATAATATAAAATCACCTAAAAATAGTATAAAAATAGTTACATTTTTTATAAATTAAATAATATTAAATCAAACACATTTCATCCATTAAAATAACTTCATTCATCCTATATACTAAACCATCCCAAGTTTTTTTCGACATATCTATAGATGCTCTCTTATTTGAGTCATTTAACAAATATTGTATTTTAGTATCTATAGAATTAGACAGATTATTCTCAAATATATACAACTCTTCCTCTTTTGGTATACCTTCATTTTGCATAAAAGGTAGAGGAACATAATTTATCTTTCCAGAGTTATTAATCTCGCTTCCAATCCATTCTTTAACACCAAGAATATCAGTAGTAATCACATCTGTACCACAAGATAAAGCTTCTAAAACAACAACTGGTAATCCTTCATAAAACGATGGCAACACAAATATCTGTGACCTATTAAATAGTTCAGCTAAGTCTATCTGCTCCAATTTTCCTAGAAAATTCATCTTGAATGGAGACTTGCTTGCAAGTTTAACTATCTCATTATATGATTCGATATCACTTCCAGTACCTGCAAAATTAACTTCTATTAAATCTTCATGATATTTTAATTTAGATATAGCTTTTATAAATGGAATTAGTCCCTTTGATTTGCATATCTTACCTGCAAATACTATTTTTATTTTATCATCTTTTCTTTTATAGTGTTTGTTATAAAATATATCATCATTATAACCACTACCAATTACAACTACTTTACTTTCACTTATGCCAAAAGTCCTTATAATATCATATTTTTGATTTTCATGAAGAGCAAATATTAAGTCCAGTTTCCTAATATTTGATATTATATATTCTTTTTCTAAATCAATAGTATTTAGTTGTCGTAAACAGGTCCCATGACAGATAGACATTACTTTTATATCTTTTACAATCTCTCTAACAAATGCAGTTAAGAGATATAAATGGTGGCATATTATAATATCTGGCTTAAAATCATTCATAACCCTATCTATATTCACTTTAAATTGATGTTTTAATCTGTTTATCATGTCTATATTTAAATCTCTATATCTTGTACTTTCATATGGCATGGAGTCACTCATGCCTACAACAGGAAAATTTAATTCTCCGCAATTATACTTTACTGGATAAAAGCTTACATCATCTGGAAAACAATTTACATCATCATTCACATCTATCCCTGCAATTACAGCTTGCCTGTAACCTACCTTTTCAAAACCTTTTATCATGCCAGATAAGTATATACCACTACCTGTACTATTTGGTTTTTGTGTTATTATATGAAGAATTTTCATTTTTTATCTACCTCCCTTCTAAAATTAGATAGTTTCATAAAGTTTAATCATTATATATATCTAAATATAAGCAAGACGAATCATCTTTTACTTTAAATCGTGGAACTTTAACTGCTTTATAATCGTTATCCTCAAAATCTCTTACCTTATTGTGTATATATCCTATACCAAATTTTTCTGCTATACGTATTAATTCTTCTTCTTTTATGAGATTATATCTATCACATGCACTTGTAAAACCATCACTTGTCAGCATCAATTGAAAATCTTTTTTTATTTCAAGGTATCCATATATAGAATTTTTTACAGCTTCCTCATCAAAATCCAATATCCAATATCCATCTTTTGTATTTTTCTTCAATCTATTACTTACTATTGTATCCATAACACTAGCTTTAATCTCATCAAATGTCATTTCTTCCAAGTTAGAAAGTTTACTCATCTCATCAAATACGATATTATCAAACTTACAAATACTTCTATCCTTTATAACTTTTGAATCACCATTTTTAATGAACAATGCACAATCCCCTAATAAAAAATACTCTACCTTATTTTCATGGAATTTTACGATAGCTATAGAACTCGATGGCAAATCTAATTTTTCTACCTTTATCCCATTTAATCTTAGCTCATACTCTTTTTTTACCTCTATTATTCCACTATTAACAATGCTCTTTAATGATTCTTCTCTGCTTATGTTTTTATATAGGTACCTATTCCACCACTGAACATACCATCTCGCATCACTTTCATTCGATATTAAGTTTTTTCCATTAAGTCCTGTAGCACCATCTAAAACCCATGCTCCAAATGGATTTATGCCAACCACATCTTCATTAAATTTAGCTGTTCCTTGACTACATAATAGGCTATAGTCTCTTATATTTAAAGCCATATCAACCTCCAAATTGAATATCTAAAAATAAAGTTCTATTTAAAATTATACAGTAAATAAAAAAATCTACAACAAAACTTGTTGTAGATTTTAATTTAATCTATATTTGCTTTATATTTTAATGATGGAATAATCTATTTTTAGTAAAAGCCATAACTATATTATATTTATTACAAGTTAATATAACATTGTCATCACGAATAGAACCACCAGGTTGTGCTATAAA
This sequence comes from Clostridioides sp. GD02404, assembly GCF_045898275.1. Lineage (NCBI taxonomy): Bacteria > Bacillati > Bacillota > Clostridia > Peptostreptococcales > Peptostreptococcaceae > Clostridioides > Clostridioides sp. GD02404. The sequence goes on along the minus strand of NZ_JBJOCA010000002.1, from coordinate 251,225 downwards.
GCTTACTCCACTTCTTTTTGCTCTTTCTATATTATCTCCAAATGGGAAAAATGCATCTGAACCAAGTGCTACTCCTGTTAAAGTTTTAAGCCATGCTCTTTTTCCTTCTCCAGTTAAAGGCTCTGGTTTTTCTTCAAATAAAGTTTGCCATATACCATCAGCAAGCACATCCATATAATCGTCAGAAAGATATACATCAATAGTATTGTCTCTATCTGGACGACCTATGTTCTTTTTAAATTTTAAATTTAATACTTTAGGATGTTGACGAAGATACCAAATATCAGCTTTATTGCCCGCAAGTCTAGTACAATGAATACGTGATTGTTGACCTGCGCCTACCCCTATTACTTGTCCATCTTTAGCATAACAAACAGAATTTGATTGTGTATATTTAAGTGTTATTAAAGCTATAATTAAATCACGTTTTGCACTATCTGTAAAAATTTTGTTATCAGTTGGAATGTCTTTTAATAGGTCTTCATTTATTAATATTTCGTTTCTACCTTGTTCAAAAGTAATTCCATAAACATCCTTTGTCTCAATAGGCTCAGGAGTATAATTTTCATCTATTTTTACAATATTATAGTTTCCTTTACGTTTTCCTTTTAATATCTCAAGAGCTTCATCTGTATACCCTGGAGCTATAACACCATCAGAAACTTCTCTTGCTATAATAGTTGCAGTTTCTTTATCACATATATCTGAAAGTGCTATAAAATCACCATAAGAAGACATTCTATCTGCTCCTCTTGCCATTGCATAAGCACAAGCTAATGGAGAAAGCTCTAAATCATCAACAAAATATATTTGCTTTAAAGTATCTGATAAAGGTACTCCTACTGCTGCACCTGCTGGACTAACATGTTTAAATGAAGTTGCTGCTGGAAGACCTGTAGCTTCTTTTAATTCCTTTACAAGTTGCCAACTATTAAATGCATCTAAAAAGTTTATGTACCCAGGCTTCCCATTTAACACTTCTATAGGAAGTTCTCCATTTTTCATATAAATCTTTGATGGTTTTTGATTTGGATTACAGCCATACTTTAGTTCTAGTTCTCTTGCCATATACTCATCCCTCTCTATAATAAATTAATCATAAATTTGATTAATTCCATATTAATTAAATTATTCGTACTAATAAAATTATATGGCATATTTATCCATTAATCAACTATATTTTTTAAAACACCTATCCCTTCGACTTTACATTCAACTACATCACCATGTTTTAGATATACTTGAGGATTCATCCCCATAGCTACACCAGCTGGAGTCCCAGTTGAAATTATATCTCCTGGTTTTAAAGTCATACCTCTTGATAAGTCACTTATTACAGTAGGTATATCAAATATAAAGTATTCTGTATTAGAATTTTGTCTTACTTCTCCATTTACTACACTGCTTATATCCAATTTTAAAGGATGTTCAAATTCTTCTTTATGTACTATGCAAGGTCCCATAGATGTATGTGTATCTAAACTTTTACCTCTAAACCATTGAACATGTTTATCTTGAAGTGCTCTTTCACTTATATCATTCACTATTGTATATCCAAATATATATTCATAGGCATCTTCTTTTGATATGTTTATACCCTCTTTGCCTATAATTACTGCAAGTTCTGATTCATAATCCAACTTTTCAACCAAATCTCCATGTAAGCTTATCTTATCATCCACTCCAATTATTTTATCTGCTCTCTTAGAAAAATAAATTGGATAATCTGGCATAACTACATTTTTTATAACTCCATCTGGGATTTCGTTGACATGGTCTCTATAGTTAAGACCTAGACATATTATATCTTTTTTAGGGCTTACAATTGGAGAACATAATTTCACTTCTTCTAATTTATAACACTTAACATTTTCAAATGAATTCTTCTTTATTGTTTCTAACTCTTCTGTAGATACATTTTCAATAAAATCATTCATATCCATATAGATTCTACTTAACCCTAAACTATTTATTTCATATATACTATTTGTTTCTGAATTAAATACACCTATTTTTTCTTCATTACTACTACAAAAAGTCACAAATTTCATTTTTATTCCTCCATTCAATAAGTTGATTAATATTATTTAATTTTTATCAGTTTATATAAATTGTAATAGATAATATTTATATGTCAATATATATTTATGTATTTTAAAAATATTCAAATAATTTCATGAGATTTATTAAATATTTTTACACAATTTCTCTATAAAAGATAAATAAAATAAGGTTGATTTAAAATTAATTTTAAATCAACCTTATAAAACATCCACTCTATTTAATTAAATTATCTGTCTAATAAATATAGCAAATAGACTTCTCAATAGTACACAAAGACCTACATCTTTGAATCTTGATTTAACAATCCCAAGTATAATACCAAAAACGGTACCTATCATAATTTTTGAGATAATTACTTCAAATGTATAACTAGAATTATTATACAAAATTATATAATTTCTTATAACATCCATATATCCTATATTATAAATCCCTGATAATATAGATGTTATGCATATAATTTTACTCTTTGACCTTATAAAATTACTTAGATAGTTCCACAGATACTCTCTAAAAAACAACTCTTCAAATACAGGAACTATCAATACAGACAAAATCATCATAGTTATGTTAAAGAATAAATAGCCTTCTCTGCAATAGGTTGATACTATTGCTAAAGACAAAACTACTATAAAAAATATTAGCTTAAATTTTTTAATAAGTAGATTATTTTTATTTTCTTTAAAAGCTTCTGTTATTTTTCTATTTCTTATTTTGTTATACAAAGAATTATCATTCAAAAATAGAATTAATGATAAACCAACTAATGTAAAAGAAATTAAGTTTATAATATTAAAATTTTCAAGAGTAAATTCAAATTGACTTAGAAGTATATAATTCAAAATCATCCTCAATATTTGAACTATAAACATCAATAAAATAGAATCTATTATACATTTTTTATAACTATACTTCATCCCAATTTAAATCACCCCATGTATATGCTAATCGTAAAGTCCATTTAATACTCTACTTACAGTTGCTTTACTCCAACTTGTTTCATTTGAAATTTCTTTATAACTTAAGCCATCTCTTCTTAAATTCTTTATATTGTTTATATCATCATCAGTAATTTGCTTTTCTTTTGGCTTAAGACTATTTTTGTAACTTCTTAGTCTATCCAATTCGGATTTTAAACTTTCTACCTCAAACTGTTTTTTTTGAAGTTTACTCTCATAAGAATCTCTCATTTCATTAAATTCTTTAATGTAGTTTACTTTCCAGTCCTCATCAATTTTTGTTTTAAATATACCCATATTTTAACCTCCTTAGATTTTGTTACTCAAGTTATGTATCGATTATAAACATTAATTTCTATATTTATCTCTAAAATCCTTGTACATAACCACTAGATAAGTTAGTAAAATTCAGATATATTTTTACAATTTTAAGTATATATTAACAATATCAAAAAATATAATGTCTTAATACAACACATTATACATTAAAACTTATTAAAATGAACCTTTTCATACTCCAAATCAGAGTCACTATATGCTTTCTTTTCTTCATCAGGGTATCCTATAGAAATTATACATTCTACACTGTACTTATCAGGTACTTTAAGTTCTTCTCTAATATACTTATCAGCTTCTATATCATCATCATGCATCCTGTTTCTAACTTGTACCCAACAAGAACCTAATCCTAATTCATGAGCTTGAAGTTGTATATATGATGCAGCAATACTTGCATCCTCTATCCAAACATCATTTTTTTCTTTATCTCCAATAATTGCAATAGCTAAAGGTGCATTTTTTAAGAAAAATCCACCACCTTTAGTTCTGCATTGAGATAAGTTAATTAACTTCTCTTTATCATTTACCACTATAAATTCCCACGTTCTAAGACCTTTTGATGATGGCGCTAAAAGAGCAGCTTTTAATATTTTATCTAGTTTTTCTTTTTCTACTTCGATATTTTTATACTTTCTAATGCTTCTTCTTCTCTTTAGAAGTTCTATCATCTAAACCATCCCTTTCATAATATCATACACTAAGTCTATATAACATGCCCATTGGCATTGAAAATATATCCTCTATTCCTTATTTGATAAATCCTTTTATAATATTTTATCATAACAATAGAAAGATTTCTCCTTTCCTAAGAAACTCATTTCTCCAATTTTAATAAAACCACACTTTACAAGAAATGCATTCATTTTTGAATTTATTGAATATGTATCGCTTTTTAAATATGATACACTATTTTCCTCAGCTAATTTTTCTGCAAAGTCAACTAATTTAGATGCTATTCCTTTCTTTCTAAAACTTGGATTTACGGCCATTCTATGTATTACCATAGCTTTTTTATTAGAAGACCAATTTAAATCTACATATTCCTCTGGCTCCTCATAGTTAAGACATATAAATCCAGCTACATCTCCATCTATTTCATCTACATATAAATCTTGTTTCTTAATATCTGAAACAAAGTCTTTATCTGATGGATAATTTTCATCCCATTGTGTATTATTATAATCTTTCATTTCTTCTACTGTTGCTTTTATAATTTTCATAATTTTTTCTAAATCATTCATATTAGCTTTTCTAATCATAAAAATATCTCCTTATATTAATTTGCTATCTCTTTACTTTAAACCATTCTTTTTCCACATTCTTGCTCATTTTTTCTAATACTTTAGTTGCTATTTGTTTTTCTTCTTCTGTAAAATTTTCAAAACACATCTCTATACTTCTATTTTCTTCTTCAATTATCAGCTCATAAACTTCTAAAGATTTATCAGTAGGAGTTAAATTATACCCTCTTTTGTCAAACTCATCCTGCTTTTTATCTACATATCCTGCTTTTATTAGTTTTTGTATTGCTTTGGTTGTTGTAGCCTTATCTACCTTCAACATATTTGATAATTCAACAAGGTTCATACCAGGATTTTCACAGATTCGTGTCAAAAATGTAAATTGTCCTTTTTGCAACTTTAATTCCTTGTACTTTATATCATTTATAGAATTTACAGCTCTAGATAAAGCCCCTACTTCTCTTAATATATTACTTTCTAAATGCTTAATCAAACACACCTCCAATAAATGTATTTATTTTTAGTTGAAAGTTCAACTTTATTTAAATATTACCATATATTGGTTGAAAGTTCAATTAAAAAAAATAAATTTTTTAATATTACTATTTCTATTTATTAAATAATGACAAACTTAAAAGCTGTTAATCGTCTCTAAAACAATTAACAGCTCTCTTTTAATACACATTATATTTTTATTATAAACATCATCTATCCAATGTATTTACACACTTCATCTGCAAACTCTGTAGTTGAGGCTGAACCGCCTAAATCCACAGTTAATTTACTTCCATCAAGAAATACCTTTTCTAAAGCTGTTTCTATCTTTTGTGCACTTTCATACTCACCTAAGTATCTAAGCATCATTACTGATGATTGAATAAGCGCTGTTGGGTTAGCTTTATTTTGACCAGCTATTTGTGGAGCACTTCCATGAACAGCTTCAAATATAGCACAATCTTTACCAATATTTGCACTTGGAATTATACCTAGACCTCCAACAAGCCCAGCACCTAAATCAGATAGTATATCTCCATAAAGATTCGGCATTACCATTACATCATAATTTTCTGGATTCAAAACTAAGTTCATAGCTGCTGCATCTACAATCAAATCATCATACTCTACATCATGTTTTGATGCTACTTCTCTAAATACATCTAAGAACAATCCATCAGACATTTTCATTATATTTGCCTTATGTATAGCTGTAACTTTTTTTCTTTTATTATCTTTAACATAGTTACATGCGAAATCAACTATTCTTTCACTTGCACCTCTTGTTATTATCTTTATACTTTCAGCTGCGTAATCACCTATTTTATGCTCTATTCCAGCATACAAGTCTTCTGTATTTTCTCTTACAACTACTAAATCAACATCTTCATATCTTGATTTGATGCCTTTAAAACTTTTAATTGGTCTTAAATTAACATATAAATCTAATGCCTGTCTTAGAGTTACATTTACACTTCTAAATCCTTTCCCTACAGGAGTAGTGATTGGACCTTTTATAGCTATTTTGTTCTTTTTTATACTATCTATAATATATTCAGGAAGTGGAGTACCATATTCTTCAATAACTGCCTCTCCTGCATTAACTTCTTCCCATTCTATTTCTACCCCAGTAGCTTCTACTACCTTTTTCATAGCTTTCGCAACTTCTGGTCCTATTCCATCTCCTGGTATAAGTGTCACTTTATACATTAAATATTCCCTCTTTTCATACTAATTAGATTGATTTTTAGTGTAATTTAATTTTCCACCAGCTTTTAATACATCAACTTCTTTTGCTGATAATTCTGCCTTAACTTTAAAAGAAGTTCCTTTAGTTGTGTTTTTAACTTCCAAAATTCCACTATCTAAATTATCCAAAATATTTGGTATCTCAAGATTATCTAAAAGAGATAAGTTTTCATAATCTTTCTCATCACAGAACTCCATTGGAATTATACCACTATTTATTAAATTAGCTTTATGGATTCTTGCAAAGCTCTTTACTATTACCCCTTTTACACCCAAATATAATGGTGCTAAAGCTGCATGCTCTCTACTTGAACCTTGCCCATAATTATCTCCACCAACTATAAATCCACCATTATGGTCTTTTGCTCTTTGAGGAAATTCTGTATCTACAGTATTAAAACAATAGTTTGCAAGATATGGTATATTACTTCTGAAAGGAAGTAATTTAGCATTTGATGGCATTATATGGTCAGTAGTTATATTATCTTCTGTCTTTAGTATAATTTTTCCATCTATAGACTGACTTAACTCTGTATTAAGAGGGAAAGGTTTTATATTAGGACCTCTAACTACTTCTACATCACTACCCACATCAGCAGGTTTTATTATCATGCTATCATCTATTAAAAACTCATTTACATCTAAGTCTGTAAATTTAATATCAAATTCTCTTGGGTCTGTAAGTTCTCCTTTTATTGCACTTACTGCCGCCACTTCTGGGCTCACTAAGTATACTTGTGCTGATAAAGTTCCACTTCTTCCATAGAAGTTTCTATTGAAAGTTCTTAAAGACACAGAATCAGTACCTGGAGATTGCCCCATTCCTATACATGGACCACAAGAATTTTCTAATATTCTAGCTCCAGAACTTATTATATCTGCCAAAGCTCCATTTCTAGCAATCATCTCCATAACTTGTCTTGAACCTGGTGCTATTACCAAACTCACATTCTTATGTACCTTATTTCCTTTTAAGATTTGAGCTACTTTCATTAAGTCTTCATAAGAAGAATTTGTACAACTTCCTATTGCAACTTGGTCTATTTTAATTTTTCCTATGTTTTCAACTTCATCTACATTATCTGGGCTATGAGGTTTTGAAGCTAATGGTTTTAATTCATCCAAGTTTATAGTAATCTCTTCATCATAAACTGCATCTGCATCTGGTTTTAGCTCTATCCATGCATCTCCTCTTCCTTGACTTTTGAAGAATTCTAGCGTTTTTTCATCGCTTGGGAAGATTGAAGTAGTTGCTCCAAGTTCAGCTCCCATATTTGTTATTGTAGCTCTTTGTGGAACAGATAAACTTTTTACACCTTCTCCACCATACTCATAAACTTTACCTACTCCACCTTTTACAGTTTGTTTTCTCAATACCTCTAATATTATATCTTTTGAAGATACCATATTGTTTAATTTTCCAACTAGATTCACTTTACAGACTTTTGGTGCTTTTATATAGTATGCTCCTCCTGCCATGGCAAGAGCAACATCTAACCCACCAGCTCCAATTGCCATCATGCCCACACCTCCAGCAGTAGGTGTGTGGCTATCAGAACCTAAAAGTGTATCTCCTGGTGTTGAAAATCTTTCTAAAAATACTTGATGGCAAATACCATTTCCTGGTTTAGAGAAATAAACTCCATATCTATCTGCCACTGTTTGTATATATTTATGGTCATCTGCATTTTCAAATCCTTGTTGTAACATATTATGGTCTACAAATGCAACACTTCTTTTAGTTTTTACTTTATCTATCCCCATAGCTTCTAATTGAAGATATGTCATTGTTCCAGTAGAATCTTGTGTCAAAGTTTGGTCTATCTTTATACCAATTGAGTTACCAGCAACAGCTTCTCCATCTACTATATGTTTTTTAATTATTTTATAAACTATATTATCTCCCATATTTTCCTCCTAAACAATTATATCTTAAATGTATGAACCTCTAACTGCTTCTTCTTCTGTTGTTTCCTTCTCATGTGCTAGTATATCACAATATAATTGAAGAATTTCTTTGTCCATTAAACTTCTTTTTAATCTTATTGATGTAGCTCTTATAGCATTTAATAGTTTGGTAGCGTTTTCTGGAGAAATATACATTTCGTATTCACTCAACTTATTTACAACTGCAGCTCTTCCTGAATGTTTACCTATTACTATTTTTCTTTCAAGATTTACTTCACTTGGGTCAAATGGCTCATAGTTATGTGGGTCTTTTAATGCTCCATCTGCATGTATACCAGATTCATGTATAAACATGTTATCTCCAACTACTGGTTTCCATGTAGGAAGAATTCTTCCTGATGCCTGTGACACATACTCACATATTCCTCTAAATTTTCTAGTATCTATGTTATTTAAATCACATTTATAAATACACTTAAGTGCCATTAAAACTTCTTCTAATGCTGCATTTCCTGCTCTTTCACCTAATCCATTTACTGTAACTCCAACATAATTTGCTCCTGCTGCTATTCCTGCAAGTGCATTTGCAGTTGCCATTCCAAAGTCATTATGTGTATGCATTTCTATGTCAAAATTAGTTCTTTCATAAAGAGTTTCTATTGTATTCTTTATAGAAAAAGGATTCATAACTCCTACTGTATCACAGTATCTAAATCTATCTGCTCCTGCTTGTTTTCCAACTTTTATAAATTCAGTTAAGAAGTCTATATCTGCTCTTGAAGCATCTTCTCCATTTACTGAAACATATAATCCATTTTGCTTTGCAAATTCAACTGTTTTAGCCATATTTTCTAAAACCCAACCTCTAGAAGTTCTCAATTTATTTTCTATATGAATGTCAGATACTGATATTGATATAGCTACTGCATCAACGCCACAAGAAATAGATTCTTCAACATCTTTTATTACTGCTCTATTCCAAGCCATTATATCTGATTTTAAGTTTCTACTACATATGTGCTTTATTACATTTTTTTCATCTCCACCCATAGTAGGTATACCAACTTCGATTTGGTCAACACCTAGGTCACTTAACATTTCAGCAATCATTATTTTTTCTCTATTTGCAAATACAACCCCAGCTGTTTGCTCTCCGTCTCTTAAAGTAGTATCTACTATTTTTATTTCCTTTGCTCTATCTTTTGATATAATGCACATATTAATGCCCCCCTTAGTATACTTTTAATTTTAAAAACATTCGCTTTTATTTTTCATTGATACCTCTAACTTATGATTATTTTTTTATTTTTTATTCATTTTAATTTCATTTGCAATTTATTTTTTTGCCTTTTCATATCTTGTAATCTATTATATTACTTTATATCATTTATTGCACTATATTTTTTCTTTTTTGTGAAAACTTCTTAAAAATGAAAGTTATTATGTTTTTCTTGCATTTTAATTTAATTTTTAAATAGGTTTATTTTCAAAAAACCTTTAAAAATAAACCTATAAAATTCCTACTAAAATTTAATTTAAGATACATTCCATTTTAAAGTATCTTCATGTATTTCTAAACTATATAAATAATAATCAAAAAAATTACTAAAAATACTTACAAATATGATATTATTAATTGATTAATAAAAAAGAAAATTTTTCATGAAAGGTAAGATAATAATGGATTTCAAAAGCTTAGGGATTAGTGAAAATACAATAAATATTCTAGGAAAATCAGGAATAACAGCACCTACACCTATACAAAAAGAAAGTATTCAATTGATAAAAGAAGGAAAAGATGTTATAGCAGAGGCTCAAACTGGTACAGGAAAAACACTTGCTTTTTTGCTTCCAATATTTGAAAATATATCATTAGATATAGATGATATACAAGTACTTATACTCTCTCCAACAAGAGAACTAGCTATTCAAATAACAGAAGAAGCTATAAAACTTAAAGAATCTAAAGACGTAAATATTCTAGCAGCTTACGGAGGAAAGGATATTGGTTCTCAAATAAAGAAACTAAAAGGAAATATCCATATGATTATAGCTACACCAGGTAGACTTTTAGACCATCTAAATAGAAAAACGATTGACCTTAGTAAGTTAAAAACTTTTGTTTTAGATGAAGCAGACCAAATGTTGCTTATGGGATTTAAAAATGAAGTTGAAGCTATTTTAAAAGAAACTTCAAACAAAAAGCAAACATTATGCTTTTCTGCAACTATGAATTCTCAAGTAAAAAAATTAGCTTATAGATATACGAAAAACCCAGTTATAGTTTCTATTCAAAAAGAAGAAATTACTCTTAATAATATAAAACAAGAAGTAGTAGAAACTACAGATAGAAAAAAACTGGATGCTTTATGTAAAGTTTTAGATGAAGATAATCCTTTTATGGCAATAATATTTTGTAGAACTAAAAGAAGAGTTGACAATCTTGAAGAAGCACTTGCTATAAGAGGATACAATTGTCAAAAACTGCACAGTGATATTGCTCAATCAAAACGTGAAAGAATAATGAAATCATTTAGAAATTTAGATATACAATACTTAATAGCTACAGATGTTGCTTCTCGTGGTCTTGATATATCTGGAGTTAGTCATATATATAATTACGATTTGCCAGAAACATCAGAGGACTATATCCATCGTATTGGTAGAACTGGTAGAGCTGGCGAAGAAGGCTATACATGTGCTTTTATTGACCCTAAAAATGAACGAATGCTAAGTGAAATAGAAACAGCTATAGAATCTAAAATTAGTAGAAGAATTATAGAATTGTAATATATAGACTACTTAAAATGCCAATAGTATATAAACACTATAATATACAGAAAGTAGGTATCAACTTTTTCTTTATTATAATACTATTTTATATTGTATAAAAAAGCTGTAACCTTTATGATTACAGCTTTTTCTATCTATTATTAATTTTATATTACCCATTTCCAAGTTGTTTAATATTAAATTTTACAAATAATCTAAATAAATATACTCAACTATTATTTATAATATTCTTTTTAAGAATACTTTTGATATTTCATCTACCTCTGCTTCACATTCCCATTTAGTTGGCTTCTCAGCAATTCTCTTAACAAGTGGAATTATAGGTTCAAGATTTTTATCTACAAACAGTGGCAAAAGACATGAAATTATCCAATATTTCCAGTCATCATCGTCTTCTGAAAGAACATCCATTATTAATGGAGTAATTAACTCTTGATGTAGAGCCAAAACAGGTAAAATTTTTTTTGCAACAGGCCAGTTATAATCTTGCATCCATTCCAATAATCTATAACAAATCGGCCTTATGTCTTCATCAGATAATAATTTTAATTTTTCGATATTACTATTATCAAATTTATCTTTAGGGAGCAATTCTTCAATATTTTCCATAACTTAATTCTCCTAATAAATATATTATGTTCATTATATTTTCCAAATTTTAATTTATCAATTTATTTTTCAACCCTATTTTATCATATTTAAATAGTAATATACTCTATTTTTTTGACTATATTTTCGACTTATTAATTAAACTATCTCTTTTATTTAAAGTGCTACTCACCTTATAAATTTTCAATATTTTCGTTTAATTCGGCTGGCCATTTAGCTTCTGGATGTTCCTTTGCAAATTTCTTATTCTTATAATGACCTAATGTAAGGAAAGGAATTACTATAGTGAATAGACCCAAATAACCACAATATCCATATCCGTATTTAACTATATTACTTAATCCTGTAAGAGATATAAGCATTGACACTATCATTATTGCACAGGCTGTAAATACCCTTCTTTTCATTTTTGAAGAAAGGAAAGAAAGTGCTTTATGGTCTTCAAATCTATTTACAAGACCAAATATGGTAGTTACTCCTGTAGACATTAAGCAAAGGAATAATGCAACATTATAAATTATATATATAGTATTATTTCCAGATTGACTTGCAACATAAAGAGTAGGAAGTGTTGTTTGACCAGCAGCAGTAAATTCTTTATACCATCCCATTAACATAGTTACAGCAAGCCCTAACGCAACTGCATTCATAATAAATGAAACTACCATTGCTTTAGTCGCTTCTTTTGAGTTTTTAAGAAGTGGTCTTGAACATCCTGCAAGTGTAGGTATAACAACTGACTGAAAACCTGCATAAATAAAGGTATTGATTATTGGCTTGATATATCCTGGTGTGAAACTAGTTCTATTTGATAATATTCCTGTTATTTCTGGTACCTTAGCTTTTATCCCTACAATAAAAATAGTAAGTGTACATATTAGTATAGCTATTGTCATTGCTGTAGCTGCTTTAGATACAAGCATAGCTCCAAATATAGTAAAGGCAAGAAGTACGATTCCTATAATAAATACAGATACAAAATAATTCATACCTATACTTTGGAATACTGCTGCTGCACCTGCTATGACAGCACTTACGGCTATTAAAACCATTAGATAGTAATATATTTCCCATATTATTTCAAGTTTTGGATATGGACTCCAAAGTTCACAAAATAAATCCTTATAATTCCTACAATTATTATTATTATACATTATAATAACTTCTCTCATAGTAGCAGTAAGTATAATCATTGCTAAAACTGCCATGAGTGGTGCTGTCCATCCATACTGCACATAATACTGAGTTTCTTGATTCCCTGTAGCAAATCCTCCTCCAGCATGAGAGCTAAAAAGAACACTTGCAACTCCAAAAATAGCTAAAATAGAGCCTGTTGCTTTTGCTTTTTTTACATTTTTTTGCATGAAACCATCCTCCCCTAAAAATTATAACGAAAGTTTATTTTTTAACACTTTCTTGATAAAACAATAACATTTTTGTTTCTTAAATTCAACCTAATTTTTCCAATAAATTAGCATTTATAGTTTATCTTTCACCTTATATTAAATATTTTTGATATATTTATTTTGTTTTTTAACTTATATTTAAATCTTTTTGTTTTTTATTCTTATGAAATGTCTTTTTTGATGTTAAATTTTATACAAATTATTTTTTATTATTACATAATTATTATTTAATAATAATATAATAATTATTATATTAGATTGAGTTTGATATAGTATCATCTTTATTGAAACTATTGGATTCAATAAGAATAATCAATATAATTTCTAAAATAATTCATAGATATAAATAATTCAATTTATTTACTACTTATTTTCTCATTATTAATACATGATAAAATTGTTTATTAATGAAAATATAATCTCATTAAAAATAATTTTTTTACAATATTTCATATAATACTATATTAATTTTTTTAAAAATAAATATAATAAAAGGAGCTATCTTAAAAATGATTTTTTCTAATCAAATTTTAAGTTCAACTCCTTTTAAATAGCAACTTAAATTTTATATGTTTAAAGTCAACCCTACTCCAACTTCATTTACACTTAAAGTTTCATTCATCTTAGCTTTCACTTTAAAAGAAACACAATGACAAGGGTACAACATTTTTATTCCTTCTTTCTCTAAATATTGAATTGTACTATCCAACCTATCATCCAATTCAAAAAGATGAAAACCTCCTAATATACCAATGATTCTGTCATCTCTGCATACCTTTTTAGCATACTCTACTATATTACAAATTCCACTATGAGAACATCCTGTAATAATAAAAAGACCTTTATCAGTTTTACAGACTATAGCAGAATCATCTAAAACACAATCATCTTCCCACAAATCTCCTACTTTATATTTGCCCATTTTAGCTCTTTTTTCAAAATTATGTACAGTAGGTATTTCACCTAAAAATATGCAATTCTCACTTATATTAAAAGGTTTTTCTTGAGGATTATATATAAAAATTTGTTTAATTTCATCAACAGAAAATGGAGCACCTATATTCTCATTGCCTTCTTTTTTAGGTATAAAACAATTGGGATGTGCGACAAGCTCAACTTTAGATAAATCATACTTATCTTTCAGAAACTTAATACCTCTTGTATGGTCATTATGCCCATGAGAAAAAACAACATGAGTTAAGTCGCCTAAATCTATATCTAGCTTTTCAGCATTTGATATAAATACATCTGAATATCCTGAATCAAATAAAACTTTATTACCATCAATTTCAATATAATAGCTTACTGCTGGTTCTCCAACAAAATATCTATCAATGTATGTATTATTATCAACAAGAACTTGTATCTTTAACCTTTCCATGATAATCACTCCTTAAAATATTATTTAGTTTAATAGTACGATATCACAGAATATTTTACAATTTAATATTTTTAATTTTCACAATAATAAAGAGAACTTTACAAAGTAAAATTCTCCTTACATAAACTATATTCACTCTTATTTTTATAAATATATATATCTATTAATAGTTCTAAACTTAAAACCTATACATGTTGTATATTTGTATAATTTGATATTTCAGAGTTAACTGTATACAAATCATCAACACTTAAATCATGTATATCCTTATGCCCAGAAACCCTAGCAAAAGTCTTAAGTTCTTCTAAACTTACATTTAAGAAGTTTGCCACTCTATTAGCACTATTTTCTATATGTAATCTTTTTCTTAATTCTTCATCTTGAGTAGCTACTCCTACAGGACACTTACCAGAACCACATATACGATACTGTTGACATGCAGCTGCCATAAGAGCAGAACTTGCAATAGCAATTGCATCAGCACCCATAGCTAATGCCTTAACAAAATCAGTAGATACACGAAGTCCACCTGTTATAACTAAATCTATATCTAATTCATGTGTATCTATATATTTTCTAGCACGATGAAGAGCAAATATTGTTGGAATTGAAGTTGCATCTTTAAGCAATTTTGGACTTGCGCCAGTAGCTCCACCACGACCATCAATAGTTACAAAGTCAGGTTTCGCATAAGCTATAAATTCCATGTCCTTTTCAATATGTCCTGCTGAAATTTTAACACCAATTGGACGCCCTTCTGAAACTTCTCTAAGCTCATCTACAAGTTTCTTTAAGTCTTCTTTAGACTGTATTTCCTCAAAACAAGATGGGCTTATTACATCTTGACCTACAGGCTTATTTCTCACCTTTGCTATTTCTTCAGTAACCTTTTCGCCAGGAAGATGACCTCCCATACCAGGTTTTGTTCCTTGACCAATTTTTATCTCTATAGCATCAGAATTTTTAAGATTTTCTTCAGTGACACTGTACTTATTTGGTACATATTCAAAAATATACTTGTATGAAGCTTCTTTTTCTTCTGGTAATATACCACCTTCTCCACTACACATAGCTGTCTTACTTTTAGCTGCTCCCTTTGCTAAAGCTATTTTTAGTTCTTTAGACAAAGCTCCAAATGACATATGGGAAATATAAACTGGATTTTCTATAATCATAGGTTTCTTTGCTTTTTTTCCTATTATTGTTGTTGTATTTACTTCATCATGCTCATTTAAAGGTAATGGATTTAATTGAGCACCCATAATTAAAATATCATCCCAAGAAATTACTGGTAGTTTAGTTCTCATAGGTTCTATTATAGACTTCCCTGTAACAGCCATTTCATGGATTATGTCCATATGTTTCTCAACTTCATCATCTCTTCTTAAATATGTATTTATGTAGTTTAAATCACCTGTTTTTTCACTAGTTACCTCAGTTTCATTTTCAGCAATATCTTCTGCTCCCTTTTCATCTTCTTCATAGTAAACAGTACTTATCTTTCCAAAATAACTACGACCTTTTGTACATACAGGGCATTCCCAGTCTTCACTCAATTCATCCCAAGTTTTATCATTCTTAGATTCATCATAAATATATCCACAAACACTACATTTATAAATTGACATATTATTTTCTCCTTATGTTATATTGACATTAAATAAAACTAAAAATTGAATTTATATAAATTTATAGGAGGCTATTTGTATAAAATACATTTATAGCCTCCCCTTTAAATTCAATTTATTTAAATATTACAGTTCAGCCTTCCATAATCCATGTAAATTACAGTAAGCATATGCAGAAATCACTTTATCATCATCATTCAAAGCAAATTTAACTATAGGTTCTCCATCTACTGTTAGACATTTACGTTGACCACCTTGCTCAGTCATAAGATATACCCATGCTATATGATGTTCTTTAGTCATTGGATGAGCAACACTACTTATTTTTACAGTAACATTATTTCCTTCTACTTCAATCACAGGTACATGTTTTTCAACTGCTGCATCTGTTGTATTAGGAACAAGCTCTTTCATAGGCTTTCCACAACAGAAAACAGGTACGCCACTATTTTGTATCATTCCTACAATATTTCCACAAGTCTCACATATAAAAAATTTTTGTTCACTACACATAAACTCACCTCATTAATTATTTTTTAGAATTTGAAAGTTAACCTACTTGGCTACACTTTTCACAATTATTACAAATCCCTTTAAAACTTATGTTATAAGATGTTATTTTTATGTCTGTTTCCTCTGCTATTGATTCTTTTAAATTATTAAGAACATCAGATTCTAAATCGTACACCTCTCCACATACTTCACATATGATATGATAGTGATTATCTATTCTACCATCAAATCTATCTGGATTTCCTGGAATACTAACCTTTCTTATAAAGCCATGTTCTGTCAGCTGGGCTAAATTTCTATACACAGTTCCTAAGCTTAAATTTGGATTATCTTTTTTTAAATTTTCATATAGGTAATCCGCAGTAGGGTGAACCGGATTATTTAATATTTCATTTAAAATCAGTTCTCTTTGTTTAGAAAATTTCATAGTTAACATTCCTTTTTAATTATAATAATTTTTAATAGTTTTCAGCTTTTATATTGAAGTAAGCCTTTGGATGGTCACATACTGGGCATTTTTCTGGTGCTTCAGTACCTACATAAACATGACCACAGTTTTGACATTGCCAAACAACCTCTTCATCTCTTTTAAATATTTTTCCTTCATTTAAGTTTTCTAAAAGCTTTAAGTATCTTTCTTCATGCTCTTTCTCTATTTTTCCAACAGCCTCAAATAAATAAGCTATTTTGTCAAATCCTTCTTCTTTAGCTTCTTTAGCAAATTTTGCATACATATCAGTCCACTCATAGTTTTCACCTGCTGCTGCATCTTTTAAATTTTCTTCTGTTGAAGGCATGCCATCATGTAAAAGCTTAAACCATAACTTAGCATGTTCTTTTTCATTGTTAGCAGTTTCTTCAAATATAGCAGCTATTTGATTATAACCTTCTTTTTTAGCTTTTGAAGCATAGTATGTATATTTGTTTCTTGCTTCTGATTCTCCTGCAAATCCTGCCATTAAATTTTTTTCTGTTTTAGTTCCTTTTAAATTCATAATTAATTCCTCCCTTTTCAATAATAGTAATGATTACTATTTCTATATTTATATAATATATTAATTTCCACATTTTGTCAACTATATATAATATTCTTTTTTTTATTTAAATATTCTCATTTTCTAACATATTATTAAAAAAATATATTTTAGATTTATTCTCAGTCCATGAAATATTTTTTAGCTACAATTTTTATTTCTTTTCTGATGTAAATACTTTTGAAAATTATGTTATATATATTTGACGAACTACTCACCTTGCCTACTTTTATATAAAAACAAAGAGAGAGTGAATATTCACTATCTCTTTAAGTAATTTCCTTATTAAAATTTAATTAATTCTTGTTTTTGTTATCAGATTACTAATATACTAAGATATTCTAACAATTTTCATCTAATTCTCCTAAAATCTTATGAACATGAATCATTAAATATAATTCCTCTTGTTTAGGCAATTCTCTAGAATACTCCTTGTATATATAAGCTCCTATCTTTTTTACACATTCATACTCTTCCTTACAATTTTTTTGAACTTGCTCATAAATAAAATCTATCTTTTCTTTTGATGGTTCATTGGCTAGAAATCTTTGTGAAAATGCCTTTAGATGCATTACAAATCTCCTATAATAAAATGACTCTTTATTATATACAATAGAAAAGTGATAATGAACTATCTGCAAAATAGCATTTACAATCTTAGCACTTCTCTTATTTCTATCACTATAGGGATTATCCTGTTGTGCATTTATAAAATGACCTGCTATATTACTAATTTCCTCTTCTGGTAACTCTAAGCCAAGAACCTCTTTAAAAACAGTAATTGCATATCTTCCTATATCATATTCTTTTGGGTTAAACTCTTTTATTTCAAACAAATAGTTATTTTCAATCATTATACCTTCTTTAAAGCGTCTCACTGCAAAGGCGATGTGGTCAGTTAAAGCCAAATATATATGGTTCATAAGTTTTAAGTTATATTTTTCTATTCCATATGCGATTATCATCTGAGCTATACCAAAGTATTCTGCATCTATTTCTGATGCAAGTTGTATAATACTCTTTTTTGTATTTTCATCATGAAGAACAAAGGTCTTTTCTATATCTTCTTTATTCAACTCAGACCCAACCTTATAATTGTGACCAATACCTTTACCCATCAATATTATTTCTTCGCCATTATCATCCTTTGCAAGTAGCAATGAATTGTTTAATACCTTTGTAATATACATACTAAAACCCTCAATATATATTTATGTTTATTTTGTTATTCCATTGTTCTCTATAACTTCTTTATACCAGTAAAAACTATCTTTCTTTATTCTTTGTAAGTCTAAAACTTCATGGTCTGTTCTATTTATATAAACAAGTCCATAACGCTTATTAAAACCTTGTGAAGAACTTAAAAGGTCTGTAAATGACCATGGACAATATCCAATCATCTCTACACCATCTTCAATAGCTAATTTACATGCATTTATGTGACTTCTTAAATAATCTATACGATAGTCATCGTGAATTTTTCCTTTTTCTAATACATCTTTAGCTCCAAGTCCATTTTCAGTTATTATAACAGGTAAGTGGTATCTTTGCCAATATTCATTTAAAGCTACCCTAAGACCTGATGGGTCTATTGATGCTCCATATTCTGAAGCTTTCAGATTAGGATTCATCGACATTTTAAATAATCCATACATACTAAAATCAACAGTTCCTTCTCTTAAGCCAAATGGATGTTGCGAATCCTCAGGTAAGGCTTCTGCACAATTTGTTCTATAGTAATTTACAGCTATAAAATCCATTTTAGATTTTCTAAGTATTTCTTTGTCCCCTTCTTCCATATGAGGAATTATATTTCTTTTTTCAAGGTAATTCATATAATATCCTGGATATTCTCCATAATGATGCATATCAAGCATATAGTACACTTTAAAGTTATCATTCATTCTAGCAGCATACACATCTTCTGGCTTGGATGTAAGAGGATATGTTACAGATGATGATACAGCTGCTCCAATTTTACTTCCTTCTATCATTTCATGGCATGCATTAACTGCTAATGCATGTGCTAGACAAAGGTTGTAATCCATCTGAGCACGCATCTTATCTATCTTCCATGGGTCTGTTTCATCATATATATTAATTCGCTCCTCTACTCTAACAATTAGATTCTGTTCATTATGAGGTTGCCAATACTTTACTCTATCTCCAAAATACTTAAAACATATTTTAGCAAACTTTTCAAAAGCATAAACAGTTTTTCTACTTTCCCATCCATTGTATTTCTCTACTAGTGCAAATGGAAGGTCAAAATGGTATAAAGTTACAAATGGTTCAATATCACACTCTATTAGTTTATCTATTATCTTGTTATAAAAATCTATACCCTTTTGATTTATCTCTCCTTCACCATCTGGAATTATTCTAGCCCATGAAATTGAAAAACGATAGGTCTTCATCCCTAAATCTTTCATTAATTCAATATCTTCTTCATAGTTATGATAAAAATCTGATGCTATCTTAGTATCTGCTTGTAAATGAGATTTTTTAAAAGAATTGTAGTCAGCTACGGTTTTGCCTTTATTATCTTCATCCCAAGCTCCTTCTACTTGAAATGCAGAAGATGATGCTCCCCATAAAAAATTTTTTGGAAATCCTGTACTCATAAATATTTCTCCTTTTACATTAATTATTTTCTTTATTAATTCATTGCAGTAAGCTCACTTTTTTAATATACTTGATTATTCATTTTTTACTTATTTCTAGTTAAATTAACTTAGTTATTAGCTAGTACTAATGAAATAATATTATCATTAGTAGATACATAACTAGGCTTACAAGAAACTACTTGTCCAAAATCAAATGTATTATTTACTATAACTGGTGTAGTTACATCATAACCAGCCTTTTTTATTTTATCTATATCAAAGGATATAAGTTTATCGCCTCTCTTCACTAAATCTCCTTGATTGACATGTTTTGTAAAGTATTTACCATTTAACTCTACTGTATTAATTCCAACATGTATTAACATTTCTGCTCCATTATCTAGCTTTAATCCTATTGCATGTAATGTTGGAAATAAGGAAGCTACTTCACAGTCAGTAGGTGCTGTTATTACTCCTTTTGTAGGTAATACAGCTATACCTTCTCCCATAGCTTTTGATGCAAATACATCATCCTTTACTTCTGATAACTCTATACATTCGCCCTCAACAGGAGAAGTTATATCAATAACACCATCTTGTGTTTCTATTTTTATAACTGAACTCTCTTCTTTTGAAACTTCTTCTAAATCTTCAAATCCAACTATATAAGTTGAAATAGCTGACCCAAAAAATGCTATAGCACAACCTCCTAAATAACTTAAAAATCCTAATGTACCTGCTTCAGCATATACAGGTATAGTTAAAACACCTTGGTTTGCAAATGCGTTACCATAAGCTCCACCCATTCCCATTATGGCACCTCCAATTGCACCACATATTACAGCACATACCATAGGTTTTTTCAGCCTAAGATTAGCACCGTATATTGCAGGTTCAGTTATACCAAATAGAGCTGTTATAGTTGCAGACATAGAAATTGTTTTTAGACCTTGATTTTTGGTTTTGAAGAATACCCCTAGGGCAGCTCCTGCTTGTGAAAAGTTAGCAGCTCCTGCAAATGCCAATAAATTTTGTCTTCCTGTCTGAGCAACATCACTTATACCTATTGGCAACAGCGCTCTATGTGCACCAAATATAACCAACACACACCATAAACCACCTACAAAAGCTCCACACAATGCAGGGCTTAGTTCATAAATATACTTATAAGAAAAGTTTATTACATTTCCTACATATATCCCAATTGGTCCAAATAGAAATAATGTTGCAGGTAGCATTATAACTAATGATAGTGTAGGAACCATTATTATTTTGATTACTTCAGGGATATACCTTTCTAATACTTTTTCAACATATGAAAGAGCCCATATAGCAATAATTATTGGAATAACAGATGATGTATATGTAGCTTTAGTTACTACCAGACCTAAAAATCTAACTGTCTCTTCACCTGCCATCAAAGTTGTAAAAGCAGGATAACAAAGTGTAGCCCCTAGTACCATTGATATTATTTTATTTGCATTAAATACCTTAGCCGCAGTATATCCTAGTATAATTGGCATAAAGTAAAATATGGAATCAGCCATAGCATTTAAAATGATATAACTTTGAGTTTCTTTTATATCCACTCCATTTTTATTCATATAATACATTGCAAGGACTGATAAAATACCTTTAATCATACCAACTCCTGCTATAGCAGGTATTGTTGGTGTGAATATACCAGCTACTGCAGATAATATCGAATTCATTATACCTTGTTTTTCCTGATTTTCATTTCTTTTACTTACTTCATTTGTTTGAGGCACCATTTTTATGACCTCGTCGTATACTTTTTTTACTTTATTACCAATTACAACTTGTATTTGACCCATACTCTCAACAACAGTTATTACTCCTTCTGTCTTGGATAACTTCTCTTTATCCACTTTAGAAGAATTCCTAACCTTAAATCGAAGCCTTGTCATACAGTGAGTCACTTCATTTATATTCTCTTTTCCTCCTACGTTTAGTAGAATTTCTTGAGCTATATTTTTATAATCCATAAAAAATCCTCCATTTTAAATTATAGGCTTTTTGTTTTATGGCCATTTAAACAAAAAAATCGAACCAAATAAATAGATTATACCCATAGTACCCTATAGATAATCTATAAAAATTGATTCGATCTTGCCTGCATTACCAGTAACACGTCTACTGTTATAATATTCAAATTTGTTAACTTAATATTAACACAAGCGTTTTCTTAATTCAACTATAAAATATAATTTTTTAGTAAATAATAATTATATATTTAATTTATTTTTTAATCATAAAATACTTGATTAAAAATTCTAAATGGTATATTATTTGCATTATAAAAATACCATTTGGAGGATAATATGAAAAAAATATCTAATCAAAAACTACTTTTACTTATTATTGTTGCTTTTTTCTGGTTTTCGCAATATGTATACATACCTTTTCAAAATACATATTTGAATGCCTGTAATGTGTCTACAAACATGATAGGTATAATAATAGGTGCCTATGGAATCTCACAATGTTTACTAAGACTTCCTGTTGGAGTCTTTGCTGACTCAATAAATAAACATAAAATATTTATACTATCAGGAATTTTCTTTGCTGGTTTAGCCTCTCTTATAAGAATCTTTTCTCCTGGAGGTAGTGGTTTTCTTATAGCTAATATTCTATCTGGAATATCATCATCAACTTGGATTTCTTACATGGTCCACTACACCAACTTTTTTTCTGTAAAACATCAACAAAAATCTACAAGCATAATAATATTAGTAAACAATCTAGGGATGTTAATTGGATTTGTTATGAGCACTTTATTTTATGAAAAATTTGGAATGACAACTCTATGTATTATGAGTGTATCATCTTCAGCTATTGGAACAATCCTAGCTTTAAATATAAAAGAACACAACTCAAATAATATACTAAAAAAAATATCTATTAAAGACTCTATATATATATGTATGGATAAAAGACTTATATTTTTTTCTTTTATGGCATTGATTCAACAAGGTATTCAAATGTCTACAACGATGTCATTTACTACTCAAATTCTTAAAGACTTAGGTTCTAGCTCTACCCTTATAGGTCTATCCTCTATATTTTATATGTTGTGTGCTGTTGCCTTTTCTGGATTTGCATCTACTAAATTTTGTACAAAGTATGGGCCTAAGTTTTGGATTCCTCTAGTATTTCTTTTTATTTCAGTTTATTGTTTTCTAGTTCCAACAGTAAAAAATATTACTATAATTTTTATATTACAATTACTCCCAGGTATGTCTACAGGTATACTCCTTTCTTACCTTACTAGTGAGTCTATGAAAAATGTACCAAAACATCAGAAATCTACTGCAATGGGATTCTTTCAAGCAATTTATGCTATAGGAATGTCTATATTTCCAATGTTAGTTGGTAAAATATCAGATTATATTTCAATGCAATATGGTTATTTTACCTTAGCTATTATAGCTATAATGGCTTCTATCTTATCTTATACATATTATAAAAAACTAGATTTAACTCTTAACTATGATATAATACAATCATAAAAAAATTATATGTTTAGGAGTTCTTATGAAAAACTTAAATGCCACTGAAAAAATTATTGATTATATTAAATTAAATATTTTAAATGGAACTTTTAAAATTAATAGTAAATTACCAAGTGAGAGAAAGATTGCTGACTTGTTTAATATAAGTAGAATCCCTGTAAGAAAAGCCATAGACATACTCTGTAAAGAAGGAATACTTAGAGCTATACCTTACTCAAGCCCTATAGTTGAAGGATTCAAAAAAATTGACCTGTTTGATGATAATGAAGTATATAAAAATCACAACATACAAGAATTTTATGTTGAATCTTTAAGGTCAAGACAACTTATAGAAAGTGAAGCTACAAGATTGGCAATTTTAAATGCTACTACTAAAGAACTTCAAAAAATAAGACATGCCTATTTGAAGTCAGTAGAAGAACTAGATAAGGTTTCTCAAGGTTTTATAGAAGAATGTTATGATGCTGACTTACAATTTCATAAGGAAATAATATTGGCCTCTCATAATCCAATTTTTATAAAATATTATGAGTTAATACCTAAAACAGTGTCTTCTAACCAATACTTTGGGTTTAAATATAGAAACTCTTTACAGGATATGATTAGCCATCATAATAATATAATAATAGCATTTGACAATAAAGATTCTGACTTAGGTTACACATCAATGTACAATCATTTAGAAGATGTTATTCAGTTATTTCAACATGATTAAGCTTATACTTTATTTTAACTCTATTTTTTAGAAAATCTCAATTTTAAATAAGTTGGGATTTTCTTATAAAATACATAAAAAGGTGTCGCCCTATTTTTAGTGCGACACCCACGATTAATTTAAGTCTATTAAAATTTCACTTACTATAGATTTTGCATCTTCTATTATATATTTTGGATCAACTTCATAAAATTCTCTATCTATGAATCTGTCAATCTTATCTATACTTTCTATAGAATCGCTTGTAACAAATAATACAATAGATGCATCTTCTATATCATAAATTGAAAGTTCATTTTTTATATTATCATTCTCTTGAATTTCATAAACTAAATCAAATCCTAAATCATTTGCAGCTTCCTTAAGAGAATTTAAACTTCTTTCACTTTCACAAACTGCTACTATCTTTTTATTCATATTTCAAATACCTCACTAATTCTACTCCGGTACAATCATTACTATGCACTTTGCTTGTTTAACTACACTCGCTGTTACTGAACCTATAATTCTTGTAAGACCTTTTTTAGTAGATTTTGTCATAACTATAAAATCTACATTATCTTCTTTTGCTTTTCTAATTATTTCATCTCCTGGATATCCAAAAGTAAAGTGTACTTTAACATCATACTCACCCATTATCTCTGCTGCTTTATCCAGGATTCTTCTTCCTAAGTTCTCAGAATTCTTTATTTCTTCAGCCAGGGATATGCCATCAATAAATACTAGTTCTTTTACATTCATTATTTCTACTTCGACTTCATCTTTTTTGAATATTCCTTGTATAAATTCCAAAGAATGCATACTTCTCTCTGTCCCATCAATTGGTACTAATATTTTCTTTTTATTCATGTCACATCTTCCTTTCTTACTTTAGAATAATTAAGTAAAATATATATTCTAAGTTATAAAAATATATAATAAATCTTTACTTTAGGAATTAATATTAATAATATGTATAATAATTTTAATATTTGTTATTGTGTTAATTTTATAATATATAACTGACAGTGTCAATGAACAAAATTGTAATTAAAAAAATAAAGGATATTAGTCTACAAGTACGTTTCCTCTCAATAGATTTTTCAAAATATCTTCTGGAACTGGCTTAGAAAAATAATAACCTTGTAAATATTCACACTCCATAGTTGCCAAGTCTTCAGCACATTCAGCAGTCTCAACACCCTCTGCTACAGCTTTCATATTCAATTTATTTATAAGAGCTATAATAGTTTCAACTGTAAGTTTGTGCCTGTCATCTTCATTCATAGACCAAATCAAACTCTTATCTAACTTAATTATTGAGAATGGCAAAGAAAGCATATTAGTAACTCCAGAATAAGCAATTCCAAAGTCATCAAGTGAAAACTTAGCTCCTAAATCAATCAATCTTTCCATCGTTTCTTTAATTATATTAAAAGAACCTAATGCCACAGTTTCTGTAATTTCAAGTTTAAACTTAGTTGGTGATACATTGTATTTATCCATAAGATAAAGTAAATCATCAGCCAAGTTTTTTTGCATGCACTGCACTACAGAAAGATTAACAGCTATATTATCTAATTTCAAATCTTTAAAATCATCACTAGCTATAAATTTACATACTTTCTCAAAAACCACTAACCCAATTGAGTTAATCAACCCTGTTTGTTCTGCAATTGTTATAAATTCATCTGGAGGTATAAATCCCAAGTCTTTATGTTCCATCCTAAGTAATGCTTCAGCTGAAGTAAACCTACCTTTACTATTAGAGAATATTGGTTGATAGTACACTTCAAATCCATCATTTTCTAATGCCTCTTTTAAACAATTTTTAATCACATGTTTCTTCTTTATCTTCTCACTTATAGATGCATCTGCATAAATAACATGCTTTGACTCAGAACGCTTTGCCTCATGTATAGAAAAATCTATAGCAACTATGACATCTTCTGTTGTTTCAGCATTTTCGGGATAATAAACAACAGCAATACTAGTTGCCAAATTAAAATTTATCTCTTCTACTAACCAAGGTTTTTTGAATCTTTCTTCTATTTTTTTAATAATCTCCTCTGGCTGTATACCTAGTTGACTATTTACAACAATAGAAAATATATCTCCACCTATTCGGTATACATGATTTACATCATGTATGTGAATCAAATATTTTCCGACTTCTTTTAATGCAATATCTCCATTTTTAGTCCCAAAAGTTTCATTCATAAATTTAAAGTCATCAAGTGCAATTGTAATAATAAATCCTGATTGTTCAGTATTGATATTTAAATCTAACTCTTGAATAAAAGATTGTCTATTGAGTACACCAGTAAGGTCATCAATAATAAGACCTCGATTCTGCATAGAAAGATATGTCAAAAGTAAACTACATGCACATGCAGCTCCTGTAAGAAGATACTGTAAAAATATTGCCTGTAATATAATTGCTACAACTGAAACTATAAGAAAACCTCTAATAGCCCATATTTTTGATTCATGCATCGCTTTTCTATATTTAAAAGACAAAAATGCTGAATATATTGCATAAAAGAAAAACGATGCAAAAGTTGCAACATATCCATAACCTCGTATATAACCTGTTTCTTTTGACAATCCAAATAGAATATGTGTAAAAGGATTTGTGATAGATAAGATTATACAAATTATGAGTGGTATAGATAAAAATAATAATCTTTTTTTCATATACCTTATATCTTGATAAATAATAGCCATAACATAAAACGATACAAGCGCTGCTGGTATTGGCAATAATAATAAATATACTTGATTCAATAAAGCAGTAATAAAAATTGGAATTTCATCTACATTATTTAGGCAAAATGAGCCTAAAATATTTGAAATTATAAATAAAAATGAGAATACTAAAAGTGCACAATATATTTTGTTTTGTAACGTAGGTATAAATTTACTTCTAAAAAAATATACCATTAAAAAAATAACTATAATTGCAGAAAAAATTTCATATTCTATATGCCATACCATAAACTTCCCTCACTATTAATGTTTAATTTTAATTATTTTAATAATATAATTAATTTATAATTATATCATAATTTATCTTGAGTAATTTTATGGAAAAATTTTTATTTTATAACTTTTACACCAAATCCCCACTAAAAATTTAAATTTATTATAATTCTTATTATGCATATAGAAATTAAGCAAATAGTTCTTTTGCTTTAGTAGCAATTCTTTCGCCAAATATTATGGCCTTCTCATTTTGTACTTCTGGTCCTTCAACTGAATGTACATGTCCCAAATGTATGAATGGTTTCCCTAAAGAGCCTCCTCCAGAGTACACAAGCATACCTTTTACCATCAAGTGACCTACTATAGTAAGTATCGCAACATCTGGACCTCCACATACATAGTCACATGTAGCAAAAACTGCCCCCAATTTTCCAGCTAAGTTGACTTTTCTTGAATCTTCATCAAACCATTTTTTTACTTCCCAAGTTGTATTTGCTAAATAAGTTGGTGTTCCAAATATCACTGCCTTACTTTCACTTAAATAATCTGAGTCAATATTGTCAAATCTCATGAGTTTAACTTCTACACCATCTACTTTTTTAGCTCCATCTTCTATCATCTTAGCTACCTTTTCTGTGTTTCCACTTCTTGTTTGATATAATATGGTAATCTTCAACTTTAACTCCCCCTTATTCAATAAAAATAATTTATTATATGTCAAATTATAGCACTAATTTTACTATACTACAAAGAACTAGTTGATTATTTTTTTATTAACTATTCAATTAAAAAAATACCTAAATTTATTGCTTTAAAAGATACCTAAACTCACTTTTAACTTGCTTATTTCAATCTCTACTATGTCTGATATATCTTGAAATGACATTCCTCTATCGTAAAGTTTTCCTGCAATTTTGATTTTTGCATTTTCTTCTCCCTTTTTAATCAATGCTCTGTTTTCTTTTTCTATTACATTTCTAACATAGCGTTTTGCAAATGGCTCATTATTATCACATAAAGCTTTATATTTTTCTTTATTTTCTTTTACAAAACTAAGTGCTCTTTTATCTTGTTTTATAGCTTCTGTACAAATTTCTTCTGTTTGCTCTTTTACAAATTTTAATGCCATTCCGTATTGTCTCACTGCCTTTAAACATATACCAATAGTTTGTTCCTTTACAAATTCTAGCGCCATTCCATTTTGTCTTACTGCTCTTAAACAGATTGTTTCTGTTTGCTCTTTTACAAATTTCAAGTCAAGCCCATTCTGTCTCACTGCTTCCATACATATTTCTTCTGTTTGATTTTCTACCCATTTTAGATTGTAACTGCAATGCTTAACTGCTTCCATACATATTTTTTCTGTTTGTTTTTTTACCCTAGCTAACCCAAATTCACTATTTCTTACTGCTTCTATACATATTTCTTCTGTTTGTTCTTTTACATATTCCAATGCAGCACCATTTTTTTCAACAGCCCTTAAGCACAATTCCTCTGTTTGGTTTTCTATGTATTTTAATGCTGTTCCATCTTGATTAATGGCTAACATACAAATTTCTTCTGTTGGTTCTTCCACAAATTCTAACATTCTCCAATCTTGTTTAACTGCTTCTAAACATATTTTTTCTGTTTGATTCTGAACACATTTTATTGCATTACAATTTTGTCTAACAGCCTCTAAACATATCTCTTCTGTTTGATTTTTTATGTATATTAAATTCAATCCATTTTTTCTTACTATTTCTAAATATTCATCTTCTGTCTTATTATCAAAATCATCATTATCTATTGATTCAAATATATCATTTTTATTTTCTTGCATACCCCAAACTCACCCCTTATAAATTTTATAAAATTCAATAAATTTACTCTCATTTTTATTCTATCAAAGAATATAAAAATTTTTGAGTCTTGTTTTTTTTTACACAATCATTTGCATGTTAAAAAATAAATTAATTACCTTAATTCCAGTATACAATACCCAAAATATGTGGTATATTTTAACTATAATATATTTTTATATATTATTGTCAGAATATTTAAAGTTAAATTTATATAGAATATTTTTATTTATATATCACTTATGTTTGGATATATTTTTCTTTTTTCTTTTTTAGTTTTCGGGTTAGTAAGGGGTTAGTAATTTAGGTTTTCATAGGATATTATTTTTACAATTAGTTTTATTTTATCTAATTTATATATCTTATCATTAATAAAACTAAATATGATTTAAATAATTCCTTGAGATAAATTTAATAAAACTTAGAATCCTTGTCTAAGCTTAAAACACTAAAATTATTGGGAGGATATAAATGATGGACCAAATTAAACGCTTACAGGAATTGCAACAAAAATCATACTTGACTAAAGAAGAATTTGAGGAATTAAAAAACAGCACATATATTGAAAAATTTGAATTAAGAGATGAATGTGATAACTCTTACATTTATACATTTTATACTAATGACAAGTGTAATGATATAAAATTTATAAAGTCACAATTTATTGTTACACTTATAAAAATCGGTTTCTTATGTGAGTGTGGCGGTGTATTTAGACAAAAGAAAATAGTTGATGAATATGATTACGGATATAATGCTATATATAAATGTGATTCTTGTGGAAAAGAACTTGATAAAGAAGTAGAAAATTATGATTAAATAACAACCTATTCAAAACAGCTTTTGTAAAGACTAGATAAAATTCACTTTGAATTTGGACTATAACCCTCTTAGAAGACAGTTAAAATACGTAAATCTGTCTAAAACTAGGAGGGTTTTGTTATGCCCAAAACAATTAAATCATATTTAAATGCTGAAATTACTTTAATTCAATTTTGTACTTTTTTATTTTCTTATATAAAAGACTTTTATGTATTCCCATAACTTCTGCTGCCTTGGAACATTTCCAATTATACTTCGTTAACACATCAATAATTAAACTCTTTTCATAATTTTCCACCATTTCATGAATTGAGCAATTACTGTCCACGTTACATTGAGCCACTCTACTGATATTATCCATTTTAGATGGAAGGTCACACATCATAATGACCATATCATCACTTACAGCATAAGCACTTTTTATTACATTCTGTAGTTCTCTTATATTTCCTGGCCAAATATAGTTAATAAAACAATTTTTAACCTTATCACTTAAAACCTTCAATTCCTTATATTCAGAATTTAATTTGTTTAATATGTAATTTGCTAACAACAAAATATCATCTTGTCTGTCCTTTAATTCCAGCATATGAATATTTATTACATTTAACCTATAGTATAAATCTTCTCTAAATAATCCCTCTTCAACCATTTTACTTAAATTCTTTCTTGTAGCAGAGATTACTCTTACATCTATCTTTATCGTTTTAAGACCCCCAACTGGTTCTATCTCATTTTCCTGAAGAACTCTTAAAAGTTTTGCTTGCATCGTCAAAGGCATATCACCTATTTCGTCTAAGAAGATAGTGCCATTATTTGCAACTAAAAACTTACCTTTTTTGCCTCCCTTTTTTGCTCCTGTAAAAGCTCCTTCGTCATATCCAAATAGCTCCGATTCTAATAGTTCTTCTGGTATTGCAGCACAGTTTATACTAACCATAGGTTTGTCTGCTCTACTGCTATTATTATGAATTGCTCTAGCAAATACTTCTTTACCTGTACCTGTTTCCCCTGTCAAAAGTACTGAGAAGTTCGTTTTAGAAGCTTTCATACCTGTTTTCTTAAGCTCTATGAAATCTTTATTTTCACCTATGAGCTTATCAAAACTACATTTATCCTTAAACTGTTCTTTATAATATTGGAGTTCCATATATTCTGACATTAACTTTTTAGCTACATCAAATGATTGTAATCTAAATTTAACTTGAGCTACACCTGCAACCACTTCTCCACTGTCATTTTCCACATAAGATCTACTTACTATTACACTTTTTTCTTTTGTTTCTCCACCTGAGTAATGGTGTATAGCTCCTTCTTCACAATATTTATCTCTCATAACATCCAACATTTTTGTATTTGGTATAATAATTTGTATATTATGTCCTATTATATCTTCTTTTGCTTTCCCTAAGAAATCACAATATTTATCATTAATATCTATGATTACTCCATCTTTATCTACAACAATAAAACCATCATCAGTCATGGATAATACTCTTGCAAATATATCCTTATACCAGTGCTCTTTCATTGTTTCATCCCTCCACTATAACCTTCAGCAAAAATAATAAGTCTTACAATACAATATTATAAGACTTACCATTCTATATATTCAATGTTTTCTAAAAGTTACCTATTTAATGACTCTATCATTTCAGGTAGGATTTCATATAAATCCCCTACAATTCCATAGTCACATATATTGAAAATAGGTGCTTTTGAATCTTTATTTATAGCAACTATATACTTAGAATCACTCATACCTGCTAAATGTTGTATTGCTCCAGATATACCACATGCAATATATAACTCTGGTCTAACAGTAGTTCCTGTTTGTCCAACTTGATGGGAATGCTCTATCCACCCTGAATCTACTGCGGCTCTTGAAGCACCAATCTCTGCCCCTAATTTATCAGCCAATTCCTTTATTAATTCAAATCCTTCTGCCCTCTTTAATCCTCTTCCTGCAGAAACTATTATTCTAGCATCAGTTAGATTTATAGCTTTCTTTTCTTGTGGAAGCATTTCTACTAATCTAGTTCTAATCATTTTCTCAGTAAGTCCTGGATTAACAACCTCTAAAACTCCATTCTCTGATTCAGTTCTTATAGCTTTTGCCATAACCCCTGGACGAACAGTTGACATCTGTGGTCTATTTTTAGGACAAACGATAGTAGCCATTAAATTTCCACCAAAGGCTGGTCTCGTTTGTAATAATTTATTGTCTGTTAAATCTATTTCAAGTTTTGTACAGTCGGCAGTTAGACCTGTTCCAATTTTACCTGCAATTCTAGGTGCAATATCTCTTCCTATAGAAGTAGCTCCAACTAGTACCACCTCTGGCTTTTTCACTTCAATTAAATCTGCAATTGAAATTGCATATCCATCAGTTGTGAAATCTTTAAGAAGAGGGTCATTGATATAATATGCTTTATCGACACTATAGTGAAGTAATTCCTTCACTTCTTTATCTACTTCATATCCAGCTATTACAACTGAAAGCTCTTTTCCTAATTGGTCAGCAAGCTTTCTTCCCTCACCAATAAGTTCTATAGTAACTGGATTAATTTTTCCTTCCCTTTGCTCTCCTATTACCCAAACTCCATTATAGTCATTTAAATTTATACTTTGATTAACTTTTGCTCTCATCATCTTAACACTCCTATACTAGTTTCAAATCGAATAGTATTTCTATTAACTTTTCAGCTTTTTCTTTCTTATTTATACCTTCGATTATTTCATTATGTTTGTCTTTAACTGGTACAAACGACTTGTAAACATTTGTAGGTGAACCCTTTAATCCAATTTGAGTTGTATCAACATCTAAGTCTGAAAGTGTTAACACAGTAATTTTTGCATCTCCATTATTGTAAGCTTCTAAGATTCCTTTAACACTTGGATATCTTGGATTATTTAACTCTTTTATAGCAGTTAATAAAACTGGCATCTTTGCTTCTATTAAGTAATCTCCAGTTTCTGTATAACGAGTTACTAGTAGTTTATCACCTTGAACCTTTACTTCTTTTGCATAGGTAACCTGTGGAACTCCCAAAAATTCTGCAACCTCTGGTCCAACCTGAGCTGTATCTCCATCTATAGCTTGTCTTCCACAGAATATTACATCATACTTTCCGACCTTCTCTATAGCAGCAGCAATAATTGTAGATGTAGCCCAAGTATCTGAGCCACCAAAAGCTCTATCTGAAATTAAATATGCCTCATCAGCACCCATCGCCAAAGCTTCTTTTAAAGCGTTTTTAGCTTGAGGAGGTCCCATGCTTATAACCTTAATCACTGCTCCCAGTTCATCTTTTATTTTTAAAGCTTCTTCTAAAGCATTTCTATCATCTGGATTGATTATACTTGGTACACCATCTCTTATTAGGGTACCTGTCTCTTTATTTATTTTAACTTCATTAGTGTCTGGAACTTGCTTTAAGCAAACAACTATATTCATAATCTTCCTCCTATCCTAGTACTGCTCTTGAAATAACAACCTTGTGTATTTCTGAAGTACCTTCATAAATTTCTGTTATCTTAGCATCTCTGTACATTCTCTCTAATGGATAATCTTTCATATATCCATATCCTCCATGGATTTGGAGAGCTAGATTTGTAACTTCTCTTGCAGTACGTGATGCATTGTATTTTGCCATGGCAGCTTCTTTAGTGTGTTTTTCGCCTCTAGTTTTCAAATCCGCAGCATAATATACTAACAATTTTGCTGATTCCACCATAGTAGCCATATCTGCAATATACCATTGAATACCTTGCAAAGCTGAAATTGGCTTGCCAAATTGAACTCTTTCTTTAGAATATTTGATACTTTCTTCTAAGGCCCCTTCAGCAATTCCTACAGCTTGAGCTCCAACTCCAATTCTTGCACCATCTAGACAAGTCATAGCTATGTTGAAGCCTTTTCCTTCTTTTCCTAATAGGTTACACTTTGGAACTCTACAGTTATCAAATATTAACTCTGCAGTTTCTGAACCATGTATACCCATTTTTTCTTCAATTTTTCCTATTGAGAAACCTGGAGTACCTTTGTCAACTATAATAGCAGACATCCCCTTTATTCCCTTTGATGGTTCTGTCAATGCAAATATTACTAATGATTCTGCTTGACCTCCACCAGAAATAAAACACTTAGTTCCATTTAAAACATATTCATCAGTTGCTTCATCAATAATTGCAGTTGTTGCAGCTCTTGCAGCATCTGAACCAGCATTAGGCTCAGTTAAAGCAAAAGCTCCTACACACCCACCTTCAGCCATCATCGGAAGGTATTTCTTCTTTTGTTCCTCAGTACCAAATTTCAAAATAGCTTGAGCATATATTGTGTGTATTGATAGTATTGCTGCAGATGCTGCACATTTTTTGGCAACCTCATTAACAACAATTACCTTTTCTATATCTGCTCCACCAGAACCTCCATATTCAACAGGTGTCCCAATACCATTAAATCCTATTTTAGCCATTTTGCTAAAAAGTTCTCTTGGGAAAATACCAGTTTTATCTGTTTCTGCAGCTATTGGTGCTATTTCCTTCTCTGCAAATTCTCTTGCTACTCTTTGAAGCATTACTTGGGCTTCTGTTAATCTAAAATCCATAAAATTTCCTCCTATTTATTAACATAGTTCACATGTTTCTTTATTCATTGCTACAATTCCAGATTCAATTAGAGCTTCTATATCAGAATCACTGTATCCAAGTTCTCTCAATATCTCATCTGAATGTTCTCCTATAAGTGGGGCATCACAAGTCATATTAACTTCAATATTTCCAAACTTAACTGGAGTGGATGCAAGCATTGTTTTATTTCCATTTTTACTTGTATGTTCATATATATAGTTATTAGCAATAGCCTGTTCATCAGTTACTACATCATTAACATGCTGAATTCTTTCATGGGCTATATCCGCAGTAGTAAGCTTTTCAACCATCTCATTTTGAGTAAATTTTGCAAACTCACCATCTAAAATATTAATAAGCTCTGTAGCATTTTTCTTACTTTCTACTGAAGATGCAAATCTCTCTTCTTTTATCAAATCTTCTCTTCCAAATAATCTGCAAAGTGCCTCAAAATATCTTTCATGTTCTAGGATACTTAAGAATATCCACTTTCCATCCTTACAACGATAAGAATTTATTACTGGAGAAATGGCATTCTTTCTAGTTTTTGGATACTCATCACTAAACTGTGTAGATGCCAATAAAGATGATGCATTCCATATTGCTTGTCCAAACAAAGATGCCATTACCTTTTGACCTTTTCCAGTCTTAGCTTGTTGGTATAAAGCTGCACATATACCTCCAGATAAGCTACAAGAAGTTGTCGCATCTCCAAAGGCTATAGGTGGGTTTATTGGACTTGTATCCTTCTCTGCTATATCAAGCATAGCTCCACTTCTTGCCCAAAAGGCAACTGTATCAAATCCTGCATTGTCCTTAGCAGGTCCAAAATCACCAAAACCATTTATTTGTCCCCAGATAAGATGTGGGTGTTTTTTACTTAATGATTCATAGTCAAGACCTAGCCTTTTTAATGCTCCTGTTCTATAGCTTGAAACAAACACGTTTGCTTCACTTAAAAGCTTATCCATAATTTCAATTCCAGCTTCACTCTTAAGATTTATAGACAAACCTCTTTTATTTGAATTATATGTACTGTAAAAAGGATTATTATAATCATCTATTGGCATTGTCATTGTTGCCCCTGTCTTTCTTCCCGGGTCTCCAAAGCTTGGCTCTACCTTAATTACATCCGCACCCCAGTCAGCTAATATTTTAGAAGTTCCTGGACCTGCTACAAAATATGTTAAGTCAATTACCTTAACACCTTCTAATGGTTTATTTAACACTTTTAATTCCTCCTTATACTGTCGATTTGGTATTTTAAATATTTTATTTATAGTATTAAATCATAAAATTTATTGTACATATTTTGAAAATTAGTTTTACAATATCAAAATATAATGTATATTTTTCATCTTTTCTTTTATGGTAATCCTGGGAACATCGTAAACATAAGAACTGCTACTACGGTTCCAATAATTGGGGTCAAAACAGTCACCCAGAATATTGGCATATAAGCATCTTTATGTGATTCTTTACATAGACCATTTGTTACAGTAACGATATATCCGTTATGAGGAAGTGAATCTAATGCTGCTGATGAAATTGCCATAGTTCTAGTTAATGCGGCTGCAGAAACACCCTTAGCTAAAAATACTGGTCCAAGAAGTGGAGCCGCGATTCCAAGTCCACCTGAAGCTGACCCACATATACCTGCAATAACTGTAGTTCCAACGGCAGCTCCTGCAATA
Source organism: Clostridioides sp. GD02404 (assembly GCF_045898275.1). Classification (NCBI taxonomy): domain Bacteria; kingdom Bacillati; phylum Bacillota; class Clostridia; order Peptostreptococcales; family Peptostreptococcaceae; genus Clostridioides; species Clostridioides sp. GD02404. The sequence goes on along the minus strand of NZ_JBJOCA010000002.1, from coordinate 214,800 downwards.
GGAGGTCCAGGAATATTAGTCATAGCATTAACTATAAAGTCAAAACCAACTGCTGATTTTACAACTGAGCCAAATGCAACTACAGCACAAGTATTACATATTGCTACTACTGTAGTTTTACATGCATCACCAACATGTCCAACTATTTTGGAATTATCTTGATATTTATTTAACAATAAATACACTAATAACGCTCCAATAAACACTCCTACCTCAATTGGTACTATTGCTTGTCCATTAATTTTTACATTAATTATTAATATTGATACTATTAATGGAATTAACGCAATTAGACCATTAGGACCATTTCCTCTCTTCGAATTAGTTGCTGCTACTTCATCAAATATATCTGATTCATGTGCTATAAAATGCCCACCATTGGCTTTTTCTTTTGAAACCATTCTATATAAAATGATGCTTCCAACAACAAACATTACTGCACATGATATAAATCCATTTACTGCACCAGCCATAATGTCTGTCCCTAATGTTGACGCTGGAACAATATTATGAATCTGTGGTGCTCCTGGTGCAACCATTGCAAAAGTCGAACATCCAAAAGTCAAGGCTGCTGGTATAAATCGACGTGGCAAATCAGCTTCTTTAAAGATTTCCAAGGCTATCGGAAACACTGCAAAACTTACAACGAAAACACTTACTCCTCCATAGGCTAATATTCCACAAGCTATTGGAATAGAAAGTAATGCTTTATCCTTACCAATCCATCTTACAATCATCTTAGCAATAGATTTCGCTCCACCAGTAATCTCCATTATTTTTCCCATTAAAGTACCTGTTAGGAAAATAAAGAAATTCGCCTGGAGAAATCCAACAAAACCTGCCATATAATCCACCTTGAGTGCATTATATACATTTAGATTTCCTGTTATAGCAACTAGTAGTGAACATACAATTGCTATTATAAAAATATTTACTCCCTTCATAACCATTACAACTAGAAGGGATAGGGCTATAATAATCCCTACTAAACTTATAATTACTCCCGCATTCATAAATTAACTCCTTTTAAAATTAAACTCTGTGTGTTTCTTCACGAAATTTAGATTTTGAATATTTTCTACATTTATTCCAATTTGGTTATAATAGCTACTTATTCTCAAAAACTGGCTTTCTCTTCTCTATAAATGCATCCATACCCTCTTGTTTATCTCTTGTAGCAAAAGTTAAACCTGCAATATCTTTCTCTAGTTCAAGAGCATTTTTTAAATCCATATCTATTCCTTTATTAATAACTACTTTTGCATATCTTATTGCTATTGGTGCTTTTTCAACTATTTGATTCATCATCTTCATTGCCTCTTCTAAAAGCACATCACTTGGAACTACTTTATTAATAAGACCAATAGATTTAGCTTCTTCTGCATTTACTTGCCTTCCTGTAAAAATTAATTCTTTGGCTATCCCAGTTCCAACAAGTCTTGATAATCTTTGAGTTCCACCAAAACACGGAATTACTCCTAAATTAACTTCAGGCTGTCCAAATATAGCCTTTTCTGATGCAATTCTAATGTCACAACTCATAGCAAGTTCACATCCACCACCTAATGCATATCCATTAACTGCTGCTATTACTGTTTTCTCAAGAGCTTCAATTTTGTCAAAAATCCCTTGTGCATAACCTGCATATCTTCTGCCTTCTTCACTTTTATAGTTTTGCATCTGACGTATATCAGCCCCAGCTACAAAAACTTTACCTTCTCCAGTAATAATAACTCCTAATATTTCCTCGTTTTCTGATATTACATCAATAACTTGAGATAACTCTCTAAGAGTGTCATTATTAAGAGCATTTAAAGCCTTAGGTCTATTTATAGTAATAACACAGACTTTATCCTTAAGTTCTACCTTAAGATTTTTCAAATTTTCCATTTCAAATCCCATCATATTCCCCCTATTATACATTGTTATTTTTTCTACATTTCTTGTTGATATATATTAGCAAGTTCTACGCCAACTTCTATTAAATTCCATTATTTTTGTTAAAAAATTGTTTTTTTTAATGAAATAAACAAAATATACATAAATTTCACTAAATTTTTAATAGGTTTTACCTTTAAAACTGATTAAATCATAATTTATTAAAGAATTTTTCTACAATAAAATCCATAAAATCATATTTTTGTCTCATTTTCGAGAAAATACTAAAAAAATCCAGTCTCATTTTTGAGAATACAGTCTCATTTTTGATACTTTACTACGTATTTGTCTCAATAGTATAGATTTCTTAACAAAAATAAAAAAAGCTACAAAGACTTAATGTCCAAATAGCTTTTTCTATCTTAAATGCTACTGATAATTTTAGATTTGACTTGCAATATTTATTTAATCATTTTTTTGATATTATTCTAAAACCTTTATGTATATTCATAAATGCCTTAACAATGGATGTATTGAATTGTTTTCTAATTTTATTAATATTATCTCTATACTTTTCTCTAAAGTTAGATAACTCCATTCTCTTTTAAATCATTTATTTTTTCACTATCAAAACCGAGCCAACTGCTATAAATCTCTTCATTATTTTCTCCTAAAGATGGTGCTGGTACATTAATTTGAGATTTTGTTGTCATCAACTTAACTGGATTTCCATTAACTCTCATATCTCCTATAATAGGATGTTTCATATCTACAATCATTTCTCTCGCTTTTGCAATATGTTCATCTGTTGTGACATTTCCAAGACTATAAATAGGTGCTGCAGGAACTCCAGCCTCTGATATTAAATCAACTGCTTCTTTTATGGTGTGCTTAATAGACCATTTTTCTATTTCTGATTTAAGAGCCTTATGGTATTCACAACGATTAAGATTTGTTTTAAATCTTTCATCTGTTAAAAGCTCCTCTCTAAAAAGTACCTTTTTACACAATCTTTCAAACAACTTGTCATTACCACAACCTATTACGAAATTACCATCACTTGCCTTAAAAGAATCATAAGGATAAGCAGAAGCATATCTATTTCCCATAAGTTCAGGCTGACCTGAATCAAAATATCTCTGTATACCAGTTTCAAGAGATGATACAACTGAATCAACGAGGGAAATGTCTACTCTTTGTCCTTTTCCAAATATCGCTCTAGCATTAAGTGCCATAAGTATACCAATAGTTAAATTCATACCTCCCAATACATCTCCCATAGCATTTCCTACTCTTGTTGGTTCACCGCCTTCATTTCCTGTTATACTCATAAGTCCACCCATTGCTTGTGCAATAATATCATATCCTGGACGCTCTGAATATGGTCCATAACATCCAAAACCTGACACAGCTCCATATATTATTTGATTATTAACTTTAGATAATTCATCATAACCAAGCCCTAGCTTTTCCATTACACCTGGTCTATAATTTTCTACCACGACATCAGCCTCTTTTACCATTTTTAAGAATATATTTTTACCTTCTTCTGATTTAAGATTTAAAGTCACACCTTTCTTATTTCTATTTATATTTGCGTAATATAAACTTTCTCCATTTACAAAAGGTCCAAATTTTCTTGTATCATCACCTTTTTTTGGTACTTCTATTTTTATGACCTGTGCCCCAAAATCAGCTAACATCATTGTACAATATGGTCCTGCAAGAACTCTAGTAAGGTCAAGTACTTTTATATTGCTTAATGCTCCTTTTTTCATAACTATACCTCCAATTTATATTATATTAATCAATATTAAAAGTTAAGTTTAATAACAAATTCCCCCATTATCGAAATTAATGCATTATATGTGCTATTCCATTAAAGAATAAAACTGACACCACTGCAATAACCAGTAGTCCAACTGCACTCATAATGAAAAGTTGAACAAACACCTTGTTTTGTTCTTCTTTATTGAAATCTTTCTTGCTTGACCCCATTGCTGCCAAAATCAATGCACCACCAGTAGAAAGTGGACTTACCCCAGCAAGAGAACCTCCTACACCAACTGCTGCAATAAGTGCTAGTGGGTCTACTCCTCCAACTGATTTAGCTATATCAACACACATAGGCATCATAGTTGGATACACTACTGCTAATGCTGAACTTACCATAGACATGAGTCCTGCTGAAATACTCATAATTGGAGTAGCAGTTTTACTATTCATTAGTGATGATAATGCATTACTCATCAAATCAATACCTCCCGCTGCATCTACAATTGTCATCATTGCTCCCACTCCAAGCACCATTACTATTGTACTCCACGGAATTGCCTTGATGCATTCTCCATCTTCAGCGATATTGAAAAGAAGAAGTACAGCTGAAACTGAAAAAGCAGCAAGCCCAACATTCATATCGAAAAATATAATAAAAGCAATCATGACTACTATACTTATAAGAGAAATTATTTGCTTTACATTAAACTTTTCTATACTCTTACTATCTATAATATTTATAGGTTTTTTAAGTTTATATCCTTTGAAAATTATGAACAATACTATTGAAAATACAATCGTTGATAAGGTTTGACATGCTAAAATAGCAGGCATAACATTTTCAATTCCAACACTTTCTGCAACAGTTGTTATGATTTGACCTTCAGGAGTAATAGGTGTCATACGACCTGCCATTAATCCACATTCGCCTATAAGTGCAAGCATTACAGGATTATAACCAACAGTTATTGCTACAGGAACAGCCATCGCTGGAATTATAGCAAGTGCTGGAATTGCACCTGGACCGACACCTGCAACAATAAATCCTGCAATAAAAACTGCTATTGGAATAAGCCAAACTCGCTTACCAGAAACAGCTACTATTTTCTCTGCAACTAATTTTAATGCTCCAGTTGAATTTACTATTGCAAAAAGTAGTGTTATTCCAACAAGTGTTGTAAACATTGAGTTACTTATAGCTCCATAGAGCTCTTTTTCATCCATACCAAATATTCTAACAGCTATGACACCAACAGCTAAAGCTAAAATACCTGCATTATTCTTACGTACAAAGGCTAGTACAATAACACCTAAAAACAAAATTAAAGCTATAATATCCATATTATCCTCCCTAAATCATTTATTTTTTAATACTCATTTTTATTAATCAAGATAATTGACAATTAGAAATCTCGGATTTTATATTTACATGATGCCCACTATATACCCCTTCTACAAAACTCTTTTGATACTTAGATAATTCGAGAAGTTTATTAAAATTTACTCCTGTATCATATCCCATACGTTCAAGCATATACACTAAATCCTCAGTTGCAGTATTACCAGATGCACCAGGTGCAAAAGGGCATCCTCCTAAACCTCCAAGTGTAGATTGAACAGTAGTAATGCCAGACTCAATTGCTGCAAGAGTATTAACCATCCCCATATTTCGAGTATCATGTATATGTACCTGCCATCTACACTCTGGTAATGCTTCAATTAGTGCACTAATAGTATCTCTAACTTGTTTAGGGTCAGCAATACCTATTGTATCTGCTAAGTTTATCTTTCTGACACCGTTTTCCCAAAGACATTTACTAAATGCTACTACCTCCTCTATCTTTGGTATTCCTTCAAAAGGACATCCAAATACTGTAGCTATTCCAACACATATATTCATTTCAGGATAAGAATCTATTATTTTTTTAAGTTCTGTAATGGATTCTTTATGAGTTCTATTTATATTTTTCTTATTGTGAGTTTCACTTAAGGAAATAACATAAGATATATCTCTTATTCCACTATCCCACGCAAGCTTAGCACCATATAAATTTGGAACTAATGCATAAAGCTTTACCCCAGGATAATTTTTTATACAGTAAGTTGCTATTTCTTTTGCATCTTTCATCTGAGGAATGGCCTTTGGACTTACAAATGAACTAATTTCTAATTCTTTAATACCAGAATCAATAAGACCATCAATAATTTCTAGTTTTTTATCTGTATCTAGGAATTCTTTCAGATTTTGAAATCCATCTCTTGGACCAACTTCAAGTATATTTATCTTACTCATCTCTTTGCCCCCTTTATTTACAGCAACATAACAAGCTAGCATTGTTATGTTATTGCTTAATATTGCTTAATTTTAACTCATTAATAAGCTTATTTAAGCACATTATAATCTTATCTGTTAAGTTTTGTCAACACAATAAACAAATTTTAGCACTTATTTATTTTTACTCATTAGGATTTGCATATTGTAGAATATTGTTCTTTGATTGGATATATGTTAAGATAATAAATGTAAGCAAGTTTAAGCAACTATTAAAGGAGGATTTTTATCATGGCAACAATCAAAGATATTGCAAAAGATTGTGGTCTTTCTTCAGCAACAGTCTCCTATGTTTTAAGTGGTAAAGGAAATGAAAGAAGAATTCCACTACATACACAAGATATGGTTTTAAATTCAGCAGATAAGCTTGGATATAAACGCTCTACCCCTAGAGTACATAATCATATTCAAATAGCATTTTATTGGCAAGACGCTGGTTTTGAATTGGCATCAACCAATATATTTCAAGCAATAAACCATGTTATTTCTTTAGAGCATTTAGATGTAAATATTATCATACGACCTTATACTGTTGGACATTTATGCGATGATGAATATCTTTTTTCAAATAATTATTATGATGGTGTTGTTTTGACAGGTATCAATGCGAATGATATAGAATACCTATTAAAAAACAAACCCAAAATTCCCGTAGTTGTTGTAAATCGTGAAATAGAAGGTTTTTCAAGTGTATCTATTGATAATGAAGAGACTGGTCGTATAGCTGCCTTACATGCTATTCAAAATGGCAAAAATGACATAGCTGTCGTATTTAATCCATCTTCATTTACATGTATGACTTTACGAGGGAAATCTTTTTTAAAGACATGTGAGGAACATGGAGTATCTTTACCAGATTCTATATATTATTGTTCTAACAAAATAGATAGCGGGTACGATATTGCTCAAAAAATGATTGCAAAAAACTCTATAAAAAAAGTAATCTTTTGTAACCACGATGTAGTAGCTCTTGGTATGATGAATGCATTTAATGAGTCAGGAATTGCTATTGGAAATGATGTTCAGATATTTGCAGCAAGTAATGGTCCTTCAAGACTAATGGCAAGAAGTATACCACCTTTAACAGTCATAGACTTGAAAATGGAGGAAATAGCAGAACGTAGCCTTCGAATGATTATAGATATTGTTACTGGAAGAATAAGTGGTATTCAACATCAAGTAATATATCCATCAATCATATATAGACAATCAAGTCCTGTTCAAAATCTGCTATAATATTATTAGTTTTACAAGACACATTTTTAGTCTTTATAGAACAATTTTTATAAATATAAAAACACCTCTAAACCATATTTACATATTATTATGCAAACATGATTTAGAGGTGTATACATTTCTAAGATATTAGAACATTTATTCTTCTATTTCCCAGTTATGATATATATCTTGAACATCATCATCTTCTTCAAGCATATCAACTAATTTATTCATCATTTTTAAATGAGCTTCTTCAGTTAATACAGTTGTAGTTTGAGGTATCATCTTTACATCAGCAGATATAAACTCATACCCTTTAGCTTTTAACTCATCGCGTACAGCAGAAAAATCTTCTGGTGTAGTTATTATTTCATAACCGTCTTCTTCTGTTATAAAATCCTCAGCTCCTGCTTCTAATGCAATATCCATCAATTCTTCTTCTGAAATTCCATCTCCTGAACCAACTAATATCTGTCCTTTTTTATCAAACATAAAAGACACACATCCACTAGTTCCTAAGTTTCCTCCATTTTTATCGAAGTAATATCTAACATTACCAGCAGTTCTGTTTTTGTTGTCAGTTAAAGTTTCTACTATAACTGCAACTCCACCAGGACCATAACCTTCATAAACTATAGTTTCATAGTCATCACCAGCACCTGCTCCAGCACCTTTAGCGATAGCTCTATCTATATTATCATTTGGCATATTATCTGCCTTAGCTTTTTCTATAGCTGTCTTTAAAGCTGCATTATACTCTGGGTCTGCTCCACCTTCTTTAGCAGCAACTGCTATTGCTCTAGCATGTTTAGTAAATATTTTTGCTCTTTGAGCATCTTGTTTACCTTTTCTATTAATTATATTACCTATACGTCCCATATTTCCACTCCTTAATACGTACAATTAGTTATTCTAATTTTTATCACCTGTAAATTTTATCACAAATCTTTAAAATAGTAAATTAGAACTTAGGAGGTTGTGCAGGCGTTTTTCTCTTATGTTCACTTATTCTATGAAGTCTTTCAATTATCTCTTGGTCTCTTTGAGGAACTTCATCTAATCTACCTTGCAACACAGCATCTATCATATTGTAAGTAGTTCCCATTTCATTTTCATCTGTTTGACCTTCCCAAAGACCTGCAGAAGGAGCTTTATTTATTAAATCTTCATGAACACCAAGTTCTTTTGCCCATTCATACACTTCGCCTTTAGTTAAATTTGCAATTGGTAAAATATCAACTCCACCATCACCAAATTTAGTAAAATATCCTGTGTGTATTTCTGCAGCATTATCTGTACCAACAACTAGATATCCTAGATTGTTAGCAATTGTATAAATAGTACTCATTCTTACTCTTGCTCTTAAATTTGCATCTGTCATTTTTAAATATTCTTCTCTATATAAATGTTTCTCTTTTAAATTTCCTACTACCATGTCTAATATAGCACTTTGTGGTTCTATAAGGTCTAAATCAAGGTACTCTATATCACAACCTTCTATAACCTTAAGTGCATCTTCTCTATCTTGAGGATTACTTTTTATGCTCATTATAACTCCCATAGAGTTTTCTGGAAATGCCTTTTTAATTAAATTAGCAACTACTGCTGAATCAATTCCCCCAGATACACCGACAATTAATCCTTTTGCATTTGCCTCATTAACCTTATTTATAAGCCATTCTACAGTTTTGTCTATTTGTATTTTTATATTTGACATTGTTATCTCCTCTCAAATTTGCTACTTTGTTTTAATATATTATACCATATATTAATATGTTGTTTTAATATGTTTTTTTTTATGCAAAATTACGTAAATATGAAATATTATATTTAATCTTACTTTTATATAAATATAATTTGCCTATTTTGGTAAAACTATTTCAGAAGGTGATTTTTATGAAAAAAACTGATGATTTAAAGAAAAAATATCTTGATTTTAATTTGAAAAATACGATAATTGGAGTTTTTACAGGGTTTATAAATGGAGTTTTTGGTTCTGGAGGAGGTACTCTTTTAGTTCCAATATTAAATGACATCGTTAAGGTAGAAGAACATAAATCTCATGCGACTGCTCTTTCTATAATAATTTTCTTAACGACAGCAAGTTCTGTTTTATATGTATCTAAGGGTACTTACGACGTTAATTTGACAATAAAGGTTGCTGTTGGAAGTATTCTTGGTGGTATCATAGGAGCAAAACTACTAAATAAGGTTACTGGAAAGTTTCTTAGGATTTCTTTTGGAATAATCATGATAATTGCAGCATTAAGGATGGTGTTCTAATGTTATTTGCTTTAATTGGATTTTTTGCAGGGATTATCGGAGGAATGGGAATGGGTGGAGGAACCATCCTTATACCTGCACTAGTTTTACTTGCTGGTATAGATACTAAAATAGCTCAAAGTGTAAATTTACTTTCATCTATCCCTATGACACTTATAGCATTGGCTATACATATAAAAAATAAAAATGTAGTTTTTAAATTGGTTATACCCATAGCTGTATTTGGGGTCTTAGGTGCTATATTTGGTTCACTATTAGCTAATTATCTATCTTCAGATATACTAAAGAGAATATTTGGTATATTTCTGCTTCTAGTTGGCTTATTTGAAGTAAAAAAAGGATTCTGTGCAAAATCTAATAAAAAGCCATTAAATTGATTTAGATTAAAACAATTTAACGGCTTTTCATTTTAAGATTTCATTTTAAGATAAAAATTGAATGTTTAATATAATTAATTCTTTTAATATTTTTAGATTACAATAATATTTCTCCATTTTGTTCAGATAAATAAAATTCTTCTCCTAAAGCTATTTTTCCTGTTCCATTTGTTATATCAACCATTTTTTCTGATAAATTTTCCACATCTTCTAATTTCGAATATACTATTATCTCAACATTATCTTCATATATTGTATCTTTTATAAAATACCCCAAATTCATTAATTCATTTTGTACTTTTCCAAGTTGAGTATAATCTATTTTAATCTTAACTTCTTGATACATTACCTTATAAATTATCTTTCCTGCTTCTAACCCCAACTTAGCACCTTTTGTATAAGCTCTAACTAGACCACCTGCACCTAATTTTGTTCCTCCAAAATACCTAGTAACAACAACTGCTACATCTCTTAAATCTTCTTTTTTTATAACTTCTAATGTAGGTATACCTGCGGTTCCTTGTGGCTCTCCATCATCACTGTATCTTTGTATATTCATATTTTGCCCAACTGTATAAGCCCATACATTATGGGTTGCATCTTTATGCTTTTTCTTTATTTCATTTATAAATTCTAGTGCTTCCTCTTCACTCTTTATAGGCTTAGCATATCCAATAAAAACAGACTTTTCAATTGTTATTTCATCAGTTCCAAATTCATGTAATGTCCTGTAATTGCTCATTATAATTCCTCCTATTTTAATCATTTTCTAAGATATACATCAAATATGTATTTATATATAAAATTATTCTACTAAAAAATAGATAGATTTTTATCACTTCTTTAATCAATGTTATAAAACAATTATATAATAAAATTGTATACTTTTTAATTTTTATTTCAAATATAGGTCACTAATTTTAGATATAAATTACTAAAAATTTAGATTTATAAATTATAATCTAAGCAAACTATCTAATTTATGTTTAAAATATTTTCAATTAAAAAAGGAAGGGGCTAACCCTTCCTCAGAATTCTCTAAATTCACTATTAATTTGCTGGAACATCATCGCCCTCTGAAACTAATTTTTTTAATTCTTTAAACTTTTTATAAGATACTTCTACTAAAGCTTGCTCTTTGTGATGTGACAACATTTCTAAAGCATCTTTTACTTTATAAAATCCACCTTCTTGGAATTCAGGAGCAAGTACACAATCAGTGTTACAAGCTTCCATAACATACCACATTATTGCATTACAAACTTCTTGTTGTCTACTTCTTGAGAAAAATTCATACATAGTATCGCCAGCTACATCTATCATTTTAGCATCTATGCCAGTTTCTACTTTAACTCTTTGAACAGCACTCTCATATGGAAGTCCTCCTCCAAGTATCTTTCCTTTTGGAAGTGTCCATTCACCTCTATCATTTTTTACAATAAGTACTTTATTAGCATAAAAAACTACTCCACCTGCACAACGTCTTACTATCATTTGAAACCCCTCCCATTAATTTATTTATTACCTTGTTAAACTCTAGAAATACATCGTTAAGTAAACAAATTGCTTTAATAAAAAATTACTTTTTCAAATTTTTCGCATCTTCCAATGCTTTAATGGCTTCGTCATAAGCTCTAAGCACATACTCTTTTTCAAAATTCTTATTCTTGTCTTTCAACTGCTGTAAAATCTTTAGACTGTTTTCATCTCCTAATTTTGAAAGAGCTTTTGCACAATACTGCCTAGTTTGTGCATTTTTATCATAGAGACCTTTTTGTAATACTTCTCTACTAATTGGTGATTCAATCTTTCTGATGGCTGAATAAGTTATCCTTCTAATATCTGAGTGTCTGTGGTTTGTGAGCTGATGAAGTAATTTTAAGAATCTATCATCTTTTAGCTCACCTGTCGCCCAGATTAAAACAATTAAATCTTCAGCATTTTTTTCCACAAGGATTCTTTTGAAAACCTTTCTCTTAAAGTATACCATTTTTTCGTCATCTAAGCTATCCATAAAATCAAGTCTCTTGATTTTATCTAATTCTAAAAATTTATCCAAAATATCTTTAGATGCCTCAAAATCCTCTTTTTGCAATTCTTTTATTTTCAATTTTGCTTGTATAAGTTGCTCGCTTGCTTCAGTATTTGAAATATTTCTAATCTTACTAATTTGAGATACTGTTTTAGATTCTTTATAAAGAAGATAGGTTATAAAATAATCTTCGAGATTATCTATGTTTTCCCAATTAATATCCATATTCAACCTATTTTTCTAATATGTACTCTCTATAGATATTAAAATCTTCTTCATCCAAGTTTACATCTAATGCTATACCATTTTCCCCATACTCAAAATTCTCCACATTATATTTATCTTTTATTCTACTAAATATATCACCTCTCTCATAAGGTAACATTAAGCTTACTGAATAAGTATTTTCCATTAAAGCACTTTCTATCAGATTTAATAGCTTATCCATATTTATGCCTTGTTTAGCAGAAATATACACAATATCTTCTTGACTTTTAGGATATATATCCAATTCTAGCTTATCAACCTTATTATATACAAGTATATGTTTTTTATCATTTACACCAAGTTCTTTTAATACACCTTCAGTTGTACTTTTTTGCAATTCATAACTAGTATTTGTTGCATCAATTACATGCAGAATTAAATCTGCATACTGTACTTCTTCCAGTGTTGCTTTAAATGCCTCTACTAAATCATGGGGAAGCTTACTCACAAATCCAACAGTATCTACTACTAAAAATTCTTTCTTATTTGGTAAAAGTGCCTTTCTTAAAGTTACATCTAGAGTTGCAAAAAGCATATCTTTTACAAAAACTTCTTTTTCTTGTTCATAATCCTTGTGTGTCTTTATTAATTCGTTTAATAGGGTAGATTTTCCTGCATTTGTATACCCAACAAGTGCTACAATTGGTATATTTGATTTTAAACGTTTAACTCTCTGTGTCTCTCTATTCTTCTTTACTTCTCTAAGTTCACGTCTTATATCTGCTGCTTTATTAAGTATATGTCTTTTATCTATTTCTAGTTTTTGTTCTCCAGGACCTCTAGTTCCAATCCCTGCACCTGTCCTACTCATCTCACCACCCATTCCATAAAGTCGTGGTAATCTGTATTTTAGTTGAGCTAATTCAACCTGCAATTTACCTTCTTTACTAAGCGCCCTTTGAGCAAATATATCCAGAATCAAGGTAGTTCTATCTATTACTTTTCTTCCAACAACATTCTCTATATTTCTGATTTGAGCACCAGATAATTCATCATTGAAAATTACTAAAGTAGCATCTAGTGAATCACTATATGCTCTTATTTCTTCTACCTTACCTTTTCCTATATAATAAGCTGCATCTATGGAGTGCTTGTTTTGAATTAAGCTACCTACAACTTCTGCACCAGCAGCTTTTGTTAATTCCTTTAATTCTTCCATGGATTCACTAGTGTCTATATCATCACTTTTTTTCACTATTGTCGTCAAATTAAGACCTACAAGAAGTGCTCTCTCTTGAATTTCTTTCACTTAATCACCTCATTTTTTGTTATAAAACATATTATAATTGCAAAATATATTTACATTATTTTTCTGTTGACTAATTATACCATTAATACTATGATTAATAGTACTATATTATCAACTATTAATAAAAATATTTAGTATAATTATATTATCACCAAAATCTTATATAGTTATAAAAGATTTAAATTTTATTTAATTTAGGAGGAAAATATGGGCGAAAATTATAAGTTTTTTAATCACAAAGATTGTGAATTTTTCCCTTGTCATAAAACTAATAAACCAGAAGAATTTAATTGTTTATTTTGCTATTGTCCTTTGTATGCTTTAGGAGAAAATTGTGGTGGAAACTTCAAGTATACAGATAAAGGTATCAAAGATTGCAGTAGTTGCATGCTCCCTCATAAAAAAGATAATTATAATTATATTATGGGGAAATTTCAAGATTTAGTTAAAATTACTAGTAAAAAATAATTTCTCATTAGAAATAGCTATGCACAAATACTTATTAACTACTCTTAGTCTAAATATTATTACATAGCTATTTTTATTGTATAACTTTAGTCTATCTCATTTTTAATTTAGTTGATTTGCATAACTTATATATTACAAAAAGTAATATACTTACTAATAAAATCAACATTAAAATCATCACACCAGCATGAAAAAAGAATTCTTCTGGCAATATATTTATAACTGGGTCTAAATCTGGACTAAATATCCAGTAATCATTTCTAAATAATAATTTATGAAAAATAATAAATGATTTTTCAAAATTCAATAAAACTGGAACTGCCAATAATAATGGCATAATTATAAGCGTTATTGATGTAGTTTTTAAAATTTTTATATTTTTATTTTTTGCATTAAATATAATTCCTATTAAAGATACTATCATTAGTACTTTAGCTAGTTTATTGATGTTTTGAAATATATTTCTCACTTCTTCAAAATGTATCTTTCCCTGTGGAGAAGATTTTAATGTGGGTAACTTAAACTCAGACACATTCTTATTTAGATTATAATCAATCAGATAATTGTAGTTTAATTTTATATCATCCTTAGATAGACCAGATAACTCTGATATATTTAGATAATCAACATCAAAATAATATAGTTGTTTAAATCCAACAGTAAAATTAATAACTCCTACTATTATAACTATACTTATACATATTGAAAAAAGTATATTTAGAAATTTTTTCATGAAATCCCCCCAGTAATAAATTAAAGCACTACACTATTTTAGTTGTAAAATCTTCTATATTCCATACATCATCAACAATGTCTGAATAAAATTCTGGTTCATGACATACCAAAAGAACTGTTCCCTTAAATTCTTTTATGGCTTTCTTCAATTCATCTTTCGCTTCAACATCTAAGTGATTCGTGGGCTCATCTAGTACTAAGAAATTTATATTTTTTAGCATTACTTTACAAAGTCTAACCTTTGCAGCTTCTCCTCCACTTAGTACTCTCATCTGACTAGTTATATGCTCATTTGTAAGTCCACATTTTGCAAGAGCTTGTCTAACTTCAAAGTTTGTAAGTCCTGGGAATTCACTCCAAATTTCATCCATAGGTGTATTACTATTTTCTTTTGAACTCTCTTGTTCAAAATATCCAACTTCTAGATAATCACCTAACTTAACACTTCCTTCAAATGGTTTTATTATTCCAAGTAAAGTCTTTAATAAAGTAGATTTTCCAATACCATTCATTCCTTTTAAAGCTATCTTCTTTCCTCTTTCTAAATGGAAATTAAGTGGCTTTGTCAATGCTTCATCATATCCTAAAATTAAACTTTCTGTTTCAAAAATTATCTTACTTGCTGCTCTAGCATCTTTGAAAGAAAAAGTAGGCTTTATCTTTTCTTTTGGTCTTTCCAATATTTCCATCTTATCAAGTTGCTTTTGTCTACTGTTAGCCATTCCTCTAGTTGCTACTCTAGCCTTATTTCTAGCTACAAAGTCCTCTAATCTTTTTCTTTCTTCAACTTGTTTATCGTAAGCTTGTTCTTCTTGACGTTTCTTTATGTCATTAAGTCTTACAAATTCATCATAGTTTCCTTTATATCTATTTAGTTCTCCATTTTCCATATGGTATATTACGTTACAAGTATTATTTATAAATTCAATATCATGAGAAACTAGGACAAAACTATTTTCATACTCTTGAAGATATCTAGTAAGCCATGTTATATGTTCTTCATCTAAATAGTTTGTAGGCTCATCTAATATAAGAATAGTAGGATTTTCAAGTAGAAGTTTAGTAAGAAGTACTTTCGTTCTCTGTCCTCCACTTAGGTCAGTTACATCTTTGTCAAGACCAATCTCTCCAAGACCAAGACCATTTGCAACCTCTTGTATCTTAGCATCTATCATATAAAAACCACTATTTTCAAGTATAGTTTGTATTTCTGCTGTTTCTTCAAGAAGCTTACTCATCTCATCATCATTAGCTTCTCCCATTTTGTCGTACATAGCAATCATTTCTTGCTCTAAATCAAACATATGCTTAAAAGCTTCTCTAAGCACTTCTCTTATTGTTTTACCTTTACTTAGAACTGTATGTTGGTCTAAGTAACCTACTGTAGCTCTTGAAGACCATTTTATATTTCCAGCATCTGGCATAAGCTTTTTTGTTATTATATTTAAAAAACTTGATTTTCCTTCTCCATTAGCGCCAACTAGTGCAATATGTTCACCTTTTCTAAGTCTAAAAGATACATTTTCTAATATTGTTCTAGCACCAAATCCATGACTCACGTTTTCTACTACTAGCATTCTAACACCTCTCAAAAAAATTTTACACATTCTATACTATAATATATTCTTTTTAAACTTAAATCAAGTATTACCAATATTTTTAGTTATATTTACAACAATTTAAACTAGAATAATCTTTATCTTTATATTATGTACAATAAAAAATAGAGATAAAAATTAGGAAAATAATACCAACCCAACTTTTTCTCTATTTATACTCTATTTGAAATACTCATCTAATCCATCTGCAACACATTGCATCATTTTTCTTTGATATTCTGGATTTGACATCATTTGGTCTTCATTGTAGTTACTCATAAATCCCATTTCTACTAATACAGCTGGAACTTTTGACCAGTTGAATCCAGTCAAATCTCCTCTTTGAACGATTCCATTAATTTGTATACCGGCTTGTTCCATATTTTGTTTAATAAATTCAGCACATTTATTACTATCTTCATATATAGGTGCTGTATATTTTCCATCCTTTTCAGGAATTAATATGGATGCACCAGTTTTTGAAGAATTATTTAAACTATCTGCATGTATTCTTACAACCATATCTGCTTTTTTATCATTAGCAAGTATCGCTCTTTCTGAATTACTTATATTTATATCATGAGTCTCTCTAGTCATTATTACATTATAACCTTTAGATTCTAATATATTTTTTAAAACAAGAGATGCTTCTAAGTTTAAAACATATTCTGGTTTTTTTGTAGCAATGCCCTCTGTTCCTGAAGATACTCTCGCTTTTTGAGAGGAAGAACCTGGAGCTACTGGTTCTAAATTGCCATCTCCTTTTCCCTGATGTCCTGGGTCTATACAAATTAAAAACTTTTTATTTTTTTGAGTTTCATTTTTATTATCTGATGATTTATTTTCTGATGACTTTTCCTTATTGCTTTTTGAATTTGATTTGTCTTTATCTTTTGTATTTTCATTTGAGTTTTTATCTTTATCTGCTTTTTCATTTGTAGTAGTTCCTGAACTAATTAAATTTGTAGTCTTGTAAAAATTACTAACGGGATTTGATGTTCCTATAATTATAATTCCCATGGCAATTATACAAGTAACTAACAATCTATATTTTTTCATGTTTTGCTCCTTTCTAATGATAGACAGTTATTATTTATTTTAATTTATATGAATATGTATCTATTTTATCATATACACTCTTTATTTTATTTATTTTTATGAAAACTAAGGTGTTATTGAGTCAGTTTTCCAAGCATTAAAAACTAATTCTTGCACAACATAATACAGAAGCAGCAAGAAAACTTCAATTCTATTATTAAAATAATTTAATAAGAAAGAGGTGTTTTATGCAACTTAAAAATTTTTATTTTAAAGATAAAGCTTTAAATAAAAGAACTAACTTAGCTAAGTCTAAATTTACAATTGTTTTAACTTTTTTATTTTTATTATATTTTTTCTCAAATAATTTAATTTATGCACAAAATTTACAAAAAAGTGAACCTGAATATTTAATACCAATTGGAAATGTACTTCAAATTGATGCAGAACTAAAAAACATTATTGTTAGAAATCCTGGTGAAGCATCTCCACTTAGATTAGGTGATGCAATAGTAAAAGTAAATAATGCTGAGATTGATGGATATAGTGACTTTGTAAATACCCTAAATGCTTTACCAGAAGAAAAACCAGTATCTATTTTATTAAATAGAGGTGGTCAACTTATAACAATGAAAACGACTAAGCACATATTAGAAAAAATTAGTTTTAATAATTTACTTTCTGGGTTTGCCACTTTAACATATATTAATCCAGAAACATCAGAATTTGGTGCTGTAGGTCATCCAATAAGTGTTGGTAGTGCAAGAAAGATACCTATTAAATCTGGTTCAATTTCTACAACTAAACATCTTAATATAGAAAAATCTTATAAAGGTAGTGTTGGATGTATAAATGCAAAAAGAGAAAATATTATTGGTAGTTTTACAGAAAATACTGATTTTGGAATAAGAGGTCAAATTAACAACTTTGATATTGCTAATTTAACAAAATATAAAGTAGCTTCTTTAGATGAAGTTAAAACAGGAAAAGCTCAAATAATTTTACAAGATAATTTTAATGAATGTAAAAAATATAATATTGAAATTATAGATATAGAAAACCAAAAACATCCAGAAAGTAAAAGTTTTAAAATTAAAATCACAGATAAAAAACTTTTATCTCAGACTGGTGGTATTGTACAAGGGATGAGTGGTACTCCAATAATTCAGGGTGATAAAATAATTGGAGCAGTCTCTCATGCAATTGAGAATGACCCAGCTGTAGGTTACGGTGTATTTATTAAGTGGATGTTGTAAATAATATAGATAAATAGTAATTTAAATATTAAATATATGATTAATAATATATTTGGTCTAAATGTAATCTATTTACACCATAGACCAAATATATTAAATATTTTACATAGTATAAAATATAATTTTTTATTGAAATTATATTAATATTATTTACAAAATTTTTATTTATAAACTACTTTTTCAAATTTATTTAAAAATATGGAAATTTATATTACTTATTAGCATTCTTTCCAGTGTTAGGTAAAACATTTCCTAGATTTTTTTCTGGTATATTTACATAACTTTCTGGAACATCACCTACTATTATAGTTTCACAAATAGGTATTTGTGCTTTGATTTGTTTTGTTGAAGTTATAAGTGGTATTACTACTTTAACTTGTGTCTGAGCTTCTAAATATATTCTATGTCTTGTTTGATTGATACCTGACGATTCAAATTCCGTTTTAAAGTTTACTGATACCGTTCCTATAGGTTCAATAGAAACTTCAAGCCTAGGACCGTATTTGGCTAATATAGGACTTCCTAATGCTGTTCCTATAGGTATGTAAGAACTTGCTGTCTTAGCTTTTTTTAATTCATCCTGTATTTCTAAAGCTATTGCAGAGGCAATCTCATTCATCATTATAGTATTTGCTTGTATCATAGTTATTTTGCCATTGTTATCAAGCTGTATATCCATTAAATCTTCATAGTTTATTTTTCCTTCTACCATTTCAGCAACAGCTTTATTTATGGACCTATTTGCTAATTCAAGAGCTTTAGTTTCTGCCAACACTGTTATTGTTGGTCTTAAAGTTTTATCTATATATATAAAACTGCCTATAAATACAGACAAGAAAAGAATTAACAAAAAAATAGCTACAATTTTTCTAAATTCATTTTTCTTTTTTCTATCTACTATTCTATTCAAAATTATCCCCTCCTATTTATTTATATGTAGCTTTAGCATAATTTTTATAATATTTGTCAAAAATAAATAAAATAAAAATATAGACTTTTTAATACATTATGTTTATACATATTTACAATGTACAGAATATTATAGCAAATTCATTTTTTCTATTAATTACAAAACTACTCCTATTTGTGTTATAATATTGCATTAAGTAAGGAGGTTAAAATCTTATGAATAACGATAATGATAAAAATGGAAATAAAATTAGAAGAAAAAAAGTTAGCTCCTCTAGTAATACAAACAAACCAATTAATAGAAGTTCAGCTAACAAAACTCGTTCAACAAAAAACAAGAAAAAATCTAAAAAAAGCGATAAATTTAGAAAACTGAGAGTATTTGGTATAGTATTTTTAGTTTTACTAGTTGTTGGTACTGCTGGTACTGCTGGTTTAGTATTTGCATCACTGAGAGATGTCTCTCCAGTTACAGAGGCTGTCTTGGATAAACAGACAAACCAAACAACTACAATTAAATACGCTAATGGAAAAACATTATCTACAGCTCCAAGTGTAAATAAAAAGACACCTGTTCCATTAGATAAGATTTCAAAACATCTTCAACATGCTGTAATTGCAATAGAAGATGAACGTTTTTATGAACATAAAGGTGTCGACATTAAAGGTTTATTTAGGTCAGTATTAAAGACTCTTACAGGTACTAAACAAGGTGGTAGTACTATTCCTATGCAGGTATCCAAAATGTTGTTAACAACTGAACAACAAACTCTACCTCGTAAAATAAAGGATATCTACTATGCATATGAGATGAGTAAAACAGTAAGTAAAGATAAAATACTAGAAACTTATTTAAATAACTTTTTCGTTGGTAGAGGTCTAGCAGGTGCTGAGGCTGGTGCACGTGGTTATTTTGATAAGTCTGCATCTGACCTTACTATAGCTGAGTCAGCACTTCTTGCTGGTTCAACTAAAAATCCATCAAAATTTTCAGCTTATAAAACATCTAAATTAGATGGAAGTGAAACTAAGGGTGATTTAGAAAATAAATTATTATTTTTTGTTAACACAACTGATGATGATTTAGATGACCCTACAAAAGTAGACTTTGATATGATTGAGAAAATAAATTCTTGGGAACTTATATCTAATGATACTTATAGACAATTAAAAGCAGGTACATTAGTTGTAAGAAAAGCTGTAAGTAATCCAGAAGCTAAGAAAAGACAAGAAGTTGTTCTAAAGAAAATGTTAGAATTAGGATATATAAAGCAAAGCGAATATGATGAAGCAATCAAAGCTAAAATAGAAATAAAATTACCTAAATCATCTGACAAAGTTTCTTCATCTGTAGAAGACCTTATTGAAAGTGAAGTTATAAATGCTCTAATGGAACAAGGACATACAAATGATGAAGCTCAAAACCTATTCTACAATGGAGGTCTAATTGTAAATACAACTATAGACCCTAAAATGCAAGATGCTTTAGAAGAAGAATATGATAAAAATAGCAATTTCCCAGGACATATGGTTGGTCCTGATGGAGTTAGTCAACCGCAATCTGCAATGGTAATCTTAGATTATAAAAATGGTGAAATAAGAGCACTAGCTGGAGGAAGAAATATAAGTGGTAGAAAAACTTTAAACCGTGCTACTAACCCTCATCAACCAGGTTCTGCTATAAAACCTCTGGCAATTTATACACCAGCTATTGATACTTTAAAAATTACACAAGCAACTTCTCTAAGTGATGCTAGAGGAGGATATAAGTTTGAAGAGAATACTAAATGGAACCCAAGAACTACTACTGCTGGTCATGGTTCTATGAGTTTACGTAGAGCTCTTGCTAAATCTTCAAATACAATAGCTGTAAAAACTGCTGAGATGCTTGGAGATTCTTATGATGAATGTATAGATATAATGATGGACTACTTAAAGAACTTTGGTATAACAACTGTGAAGAATAGTCAATCAGGAGCAACTGATAGGCAATTCCCATCATTAACACTAGGTGGTATGGCAAATGGTATTACTCCACTTCAGATGGCTGCTGCTTATGGTACATTAGCAAATCAAGGAGTTTATGTAGAACCATCAATTTTCACTACTATAACTACTTTTGATGGTCAATTATTAGTTAAAAATGCTCCTGAAGAACATAAAGTTGTAGAACCTGAAGTAGCTTATGTTGTTACAGATATGTTAGAAAGCGTAATTACTGAAGGTACTGGTGGTATAGCAGCACTTCCAAATGGAATGCCTGTAGCAGGTAAAACAGGTACTACAAATAGTGCATATGATGCTTGGTTTGTTGGTTATACACCTTATTATGTTGGAGCAACTTATATCGGAGATGATGCTGGAAGAAAAGATGATTCTGGTAACACCATAAAACGTAGAGAAGTTCCTCGTGGAAGTACTAGTACTGCGAAATTATGGGAAAAAATTATGTCAAAGATACATGCTAACTTAACAGTAACTGAATTTGAAGTTCCTAAAAATGTATATTTCACAAAAATTAATTTAGATGATGGAGGAAAGCAGTCTTCTGGCTCTAAAGCAGCATTTATTGAAGGTACTGCTCCTACTAGAGTAAGTTCTCAACCATCATCTGAAGATACAAAGAAACCAGATAACAATCAACAAGAAGAAGATAATAACAACAACAATAATTCAGGTAATAATGGTGGTGGCTCTACTCCTCCTGATAATGGCGGAAACAATAATGGTGGTGGCTCTACTCCTCCTGATAATGGTGGAAATAATAATGGTGGTGGCTCTACCAATACACCTGATAATGGCGGGAATAATAATGGTGGTGGCTCTACTCCTCCTGATAATGGCGGGAATAATAATGGTGGTGGCTCTACCAATACACCTGATGGTGGTGGTACCCCTGCAACTTAAGTTAACAAAAACTAAGATTTAAATAAAAATATAAGGAGTGTCCTATAGATAATTTTTTAAATTATCTATAAGACACTCCTTTTTTATGATTACATCATATAATTTATTCCTAGTTGTTAAAATATTCCATACAGTTCTATCACAAATTTATAGACCTGATTTTAATTACTGTATACCAAATGTCTGAAATCTATTTAATTTACCGTATCTTTTAATAAGCATTTCCCATTCTTCTTTATCATAGAAATCACACTTATTTCTACCAAATAGCTTAGCAACTTCTATTGCAAATCTACCTGCTGAATCTAAATCACTAAAATTAGTTGCACCTGTAGCACATCCAGCAACAGGCACCTCTGTAGTAATCGCTACTCCTACTACGGGTGCGTCTATAGCTACAGCTGGTTGTAAAATACTATTTAAATGATATAGATTGTTTCCATATGGTGTTATATCTTGAATTGATAGTGGAAATACAAATGGAGCCTTCCCAGTCACAGTCTGCATGATATCCAAAAGATTGTCACTAGTTTTTAATATGTAACCTTCTTTAACAGTTGGTGATATTGCAAATCCTCTATTATTGATTATTCTATTTCCTTTAGTAGTATCTATTGAAAGTATTGCATTGCAACTATTATCAACTTCATTTTCATTCATAGTCATCATATCGATTGGTGAATCCATAAAAGGTGTAGGATGATGTTCTCTAGTTGGTGCATCTGGACAAATATGAGTTGAGATTATAACATCTCCATCTAACATATCTCCCTTTCGTTGCATATCCAAAAGTCTTGCAGCAACTGCAATCGCTACTAATGCTCCATCACCATCTGATACAAAGCCTGTTACCTCTGGTCTTGCTCCAATCCCACCTAATCTACCTAAAATTCCAAGAGTAGGTGCATCTCCACCATTTGATTTACCATTCCTACCAGGTATTGTAAGTTTGACTAAATCTGTTGAACCTTTACTTGAAGACAATTCTTTAACTGTTACATCTACTTCACCATAAGATTGTAAATAAGACTTAACTTCTTCTCCATTAGCAGTTGCTTTATCTAAAATGTCATAAACCTCTATCACTTGTTTTAATATCATGTCTAATCTAATTTCCTTTCTTATATATATTTTAAAATTATATATTATTTACTTATATAAAACATCTACTCCACACATTGCTAACACCTTAATTGCTTTTATAAGTGCTACTCTGCCTTCCTCACCACCAGCTGCAACAGCAAATTCATCTGTATGAGTTGCAGTATCTTCCTTTAATTTAATATATGCTTGTATTGCAGGTATCTCATGAGTTAAATTTCCAGTATCAGTTGAACCAATACCTTGACTTAAATCTCTTTCAACATAATCCTCACCTAACACTTCGAAATTACTTCTAACTATATTCACTAATTCTGAATCATTTTTAATTTCTTTGTATACTTCATCTAATTGAAC
Organism: Clostridioides sp. GD02404; assembly: GCF_045898275.1. Lineage (NCBI taxonomy): Bacteria > Bacillati > Bacillota > Clostridia > Peptostreptococcales > Peptostreptococcaceae > Clostridioides > Clostridioides sp. GD02404. The sequence continues at coordinate 191,019 of NZ_JBJOCA010000002.1, read as the reverse complement.
TATATCTACATTAGTTCCTGTAGAAATTGCTGCTCCTTTGGCACAATTTTTAAGCATATCACAAATCTCATTTAAGTACTCTATACTTAAAGCTCTTACATTAAATATAGCTGTAGATTTTTCAGGAATTATATTATGTATGCTACCTCCATCAGTTATAATACCATGTACTCTTGCATAATCTTTAAGGTGTAATCTCATGCTATTTACACTGTTAAACAATGCGATTACTCCACTTAAAGCACTTTTTCCTTCCCAAGGATAAGCAGCAGCATGAGATGCCTTTCCACTAAAATCAAATTTTAAATTAACTTGAGCAAATGATATATCATCAGGCATTGAAGCATCACTTGGGTGTAAAATTAATGCAGCATCTACATCTTTGAATACACCTTCTTTAATCATAGTTATTTTTCCACCCACTCTTTCTTCTGCAGGTGTTCCAAACACTTTTACAGTTCCTTCTATATTGTGTTTTTTCATTATTTCTTTTAATATGATACCAGCACCAACAGAACTCGTACCTATAATATTATGCCCACATGCATGTCCCATCCCTGGAAGTGCATCATACTCAGCTAAAAAAGCTACTGTTTTTCCATTACCATTTGAATAAACAGCTTCAAAAGATGTCTCCAATCCTCCTACACCTTTAGTTACATCAAATCCATTTTCTTCTAATAAATCACATAATGCTTTTTGTGACTTATGTTCTTCAAATGCCAATTCTGGATTTGCAAATAAATAATCAGATACATTTTCAAATGATGTCTTCTTTTCTTCAGATAACACTTTTATTTCTTCTTTAATTTTTAATTTTAATTCATTCATGTTTACCTACCTCCTTAAAGCATTCCATTTAATCTTAAAACTGTTTGAGATATAAAGGCAGAGCCAAAGTAAGTAGATGTCATAACTATAAATGATATAACTACTAACTTCCAGCTCAAAGTCTTTAATATATCCAATTGGTTACCTACAGAAATTCCTGCAAAGGCTAACAATGGTGTTACTGTAGACATAAAATTGATTTTACCTACATTAGTTGCTATAATATCTCCCACTGGTGATATTGGAAGTGATAAAACGAATGCAACTAAAGTAGCCCATGCAAAACCTGGCAAATTAGGTTTTTTAACGAAGTTCTTAATTATAATAGCAACTATAACTAACAAAAAACCAAATAGACTTCCAATTAATAAATCCTTAGCCTGAGTCTTAAGTGCTATCATTTGTCCAAAGCAAATAATAATATATATAAACAGTACTATTTTTACCTGTTCTATAATAGTCTTAAAAGTCTTTTCCATACATACACCCTCCTTTATAAGTCATTACTTGTTTTTGTTTTTCTTCCTCTGAATCTTTCAATAATCGGAGCCACTTTACTATAATAATAATTGGCCACTGGTAAAGATAAAAATAACTCTATATATATTCCAGTAACAGCTGTAATTAAACCACTAGTTGCTGAATATGCTAAAATCTGTTCTGACATCTGTGGAACCGTATTCATTAATGATGCCGTTGCAGCTCCCATCATCGAACCACTTCCCATCCCTGATGCCATTGCTAAAGCATATGGATGAAATCCTAAAAGTACACCTACTGGTGCCAAAAATGAGAATAATAATGTCCCAAATATACTACCACTTATGTAAGTTCCTAATGTCCCTATACCTTCTGGTGAATTTAACCCATACTTATCTCCAATAATTCCTAGTGCTGTGTCACGACATAATGAAAAAGTACCTCCTAATGCACTTCTCCCAAGACCTAATGCAACTCCAACAGGTAATGCAATCAACATTGTACCCATATGACCAAATTCTTGTAATAAAAGTGCTGGTCCTGCTTGAAGTAATATACCGACTTTAGGACCTGCATTGATTCCAAACATTATTCCTAATGGATATAGTGTTAAAGACAACAAATATGGAGATACATTTATTTCATTATCCCCTATAAATTTTTTTAGAGCTGGTATAACTCGTCCTAATAAGTGAGGCGAAACAGCCATCCCTATAAAGATAGCCCATAGTATACTAAGTAAAGTTATATTAATACCCATAACTTTAAATGAAATAGGACCGATTAATTCCGCCAATATTGTGATTATAAAGGCTGCTATTATGGCATTTCTAATCCCTGCTTTTTCTTTCATTTCTATACCTCCTTGTAATTTTTATAATTTTCTTATAATATAATTGTTAGTGATTTTATTATATAACCTATCATTGATAATGTATAATATATATTATTCATCATTTTTATATACTTTTAGTTATGAATCAAAATAAGACATTGAAGATTCATGATATAAAACACAAATAATTTATTGAACTATATTATCTAAATAGTAAATTATTAACTAATCTAATAAAATTATTTACTGATTTTATGAAAACGTTCTAAATAAATAAAGGAGTACAATGTACTGATATACACTTACTCCTTTTAATTTCAATTCATATTATTTTTTAGATTAATTTATACAAACTATAATACTTCTAGTACATTTATGATATTTTAAAATTTACTATTTTATTCTTTTAACACTGTTTCGTATTATTAACCTTGGATATAGTTTTCTTGGAATATGTTCTGTTCCTTTTTTATTTATTATATTTACTAAACTATCTACTCCATTTTTTATAACTTGTTCTCTTGGGTCATCTATCGTTGATAAATGAGACCTAAAATATGATATTAATTCAATATTATTATATCCTATTATGGAAATATCTTCTGGTACATTTATACCATAAGTATTTTTTAATTCTTGTATTATAGAAATTGCTGGTACATCTTGTTGTACAAATATAGCTGATGCTTTTTTTATTTTATCAATATGCTTTTCTAATAGCTCAACTTGAGATTCAAAGTCCATTTTAGATTCAATAACCTCAGTCTTTAAATTTGCCTCTTCCATAGCATTCAAATATCCCTTTGTTCTATCTTCATGCATTTTTGAGCTTTTATCATCTGAAGTTACTGTTATTATATCCTTATGACCATGGTCAATTAAATGCTTAGTGGCTATATAACCACCATATACATTATCATCCCAAAAGAAATTGTCTACTTCTCCTACAAAAGATGGTTTAAAATATATAAATACATGTGGAAAATTATTATCTTTTAAAAATTCATACTCTTCTTTTTTTATTGATTGAGATACAATTACTAATCCGTCTACCATTTGTCCATTAACCATTTTATATACATTACTGTCACCACTAATGTTATTATTAGGTTGTATTATAAAATCGTATTTATTAGTCTCAATAGAATTTATAGAACTGTCCATTATATCACTAAAAAACTTTCTAGTATCTTGGTGATTAAAATTATTTGAAAAGATTACCCCAATTCTGTTTGTTTCTTTTTTTGCCAGATTTCTTGCATTTACATTAAAATGGAACCCTAGTCTGTTAGCCTCTTCTACTACCTTCTTTTTTGTTTTTTCAGATACATTAGGATTATTATTTAAGCACCTAGAAACGGTTGAATAACTGATACCTAGATTCCTTGCAATATCTTTAATAGTTACCATCTTTATCCCCTACTTCACTTCATTTTATTTTGATAATATAATACTACACTATGTTGTAAATAATTGTCAACTTCAATTATGTAAACGTTTCTTTATATAAAAAATAGGCAGAATCTGAAAGATATCTACCTATTTTATAAAAAGCTACTATTTTAAATTTTATTATTCTTTTAAGTAATATTTATGGCTTTGCTTTCGGTGTAAATACTACTGACATAATATATCCAAAGAATATAGCCGCTGCTATCCCACCAGCTGTAGCAGTTGTACCACCTAAGAAAATACCTAAAAAGCCATCACTTTGAATTGACTTTATTACTCCTGTAGCAAGTGAATATCCAAATCCTATTATAGGAACTGTTGCACCTGCTGCTGCAAACTTAACTAATGGTTCGTAAAGACCTAGAAAAGTTAAAACTACACCAGTTGTTACATATGTTACCATAACATATGGAGTTTGCATTTTAAAGTAATCCATCATTACTTGGGCTATTAAACATATAATTCCACCTACAATAAACACTCTTACATAGTCCATTAACATATATATCACTTCCTACTCATTTACTATTACTACTGCATGTGCAACACACGGTATTGTCTGCTTTTGTAGTGTACTTGTTGGTGACAGTAATGCTCCAGTTGATACAAGCATTACTTTATTAAATTCTTTTTTTCTCAACTTATCATATATATATCCTGCAAACACTGTAGCTGAGCATCCACATCCACTTCCACCACAGTGGACATCTTGCTCTTTAAGATTAAACATCTCTATACCACAATCAGTATAACATTTTGATATGTCTAGACCTTTTTCTTTCAAAAAGTCCTCTGTTATCTGTTTTCCAAGAGTACCCAAATCTCCAGTAGCAATTATATCAAAGCTATTTGGGTCATCATTAGTATCTTCAAAATAAGAATATATTGTATCTATTGCTGCTGGAGCCATAGCTGGTCCCATATTATTACCATCATCAATACCTTCATCTATTACTTTACCAACTGTAACATACTTTATCTTAGGACCATCTCCATTAGGAGCTAATAATACACTTCCTGCTCCTGTAACTGTCCATTGTGCTGTCATTGGTTTTTGATTTCCAAGTTCTAGAGGAAATCTAAACTGTCTTTCTGCTGTACAATAATGGCTTGATGTACCTGATAGTACTAAATCTGCAAAACCACCATCTATAAGCATAGAGCCTATACAAAGACCTTCTGCCATTGTAGAACAGGCTCCATATATACCTAAAAATGGAATTGCCAATTCCCTTGCTGCAAATGATGCTGGTACTATTTGATTTATTAAATCTCCACCTAACATGTAATTTACATCTGTTAGTTTTTTTCCTGCTTTTTGTATAGCTTTTTGAGATGCAGTCTCTACCATCTTACTTTCAGCTAATTCCCAAGTTTTTTCACCATATAAATCATCAGTCATAATCATATCAAAATAGTCCTTTAATGGCCCTTCACCTTCTTTAGAGCCTACTATAGTTCCAGTTGATATTATTGTTGGTTTATTTTCTAACTTTACTGTTCTTTTTCCAATTCTTTTATTTTTCATATTTTCACACCTTTTTAATTTTACATTTTAATATTTAATTTTTTAATATCAATTGAAATCTTCATAACTATTTTCTAACTAACAAGCTTCATAGTTAATTTTCAACTTTTATAGCTATTTTGCAATTAATAGAGTTTAAATTAAATAAAAACCATCTAAAACATCTTAAAAATATAATAAATAATCCCACATAAAATAGAAGAACCTATTCCATAAACTAAAACGGGTCCTGCAATTTTAAATAAGTTTGCACCTACACCTAATACATAACCTTCTCTTTTATACTCCATAGCTGGAGATACTATTGAGTTTGCAAAACCTGTTATTGGAATTATAGAACCAGCTCCAGCTCTTTTTCCGATTAAGTCGTAAACTCCTAGTCCAGTTAAAAATGCCCCTATAAATATTAGTGTTATTGATGTTGCAGAACTAGCACCTAATTTATCAAGACCTCCAACTTTCATGTATAAATCATTTATTGCTTGCCCTATCATACAAATAATTCCACCTACAATAAATGCAAGTGTATAGTTTTTTAAATATGTAGGTTTTGGGCTTATTTGGTCTACATATTTTTTATAATTTTTATCCATACTAAACACCTCTCTAAAGTATTATTTGTTAATTTTAAAAAAATAAACCTATTATTTATTTTGACAGTTTAAAGTTTTATCAAAAAATAAAAAAGATGTCTCATAAAGAAAATAATTTATTTTCTTTTATAAAGACACCTTACTTTTTAATATTTTTTATTCTAATTGAGAAATTTTTAATCATAGTTTAAAAATCTAATATCAAAAGCTATTACAGTTTATTTAAGTAATATTTTTATTATCTTTTGTTATTTTATATATCATAAGTATTCTCACGATATATATTCTTTTAATTTAGACAACACCTTTTTCTCTATCCTAGATACTTGAACCTGTGATATATTGAGCATTTCTCCTATTTCACTTTGAGTCATATCTTCAAAATATCTGAGAACTATTATTTGACGTTCTCTCTTATCTAATTTTCCAAGTATGTCTTTTAATAGTATATTATCTACTACTTTTTCTTCCTCACTTTCTCCTTTCATGCTTATTTTATCAATAAGGCATATTGGAGAACCTTCCTCTTCATGAATAACACCTTGTAAATACTCAACGTTGAAATTAGCTTCCATAGCCATTACTAAATCTTCTTTTTCTACATCAATTGCTTTAGCCAATTCTTCTATACTTGGTTCTCTACCTAACTTTTTGGTTAATGACTCACTTTCCATCTTGGCCTTTACAGCTATTTGCTTTAATGACCTTGATACTTTTATCATACCATCATCTCTTAAGTACCTCTTTATTTCACCTAAAATCATAGGTACTGCATAAGTAGAGAATTTTACATTAAATTTTGGGTCAAATTTATATATTGATTTTATTAAGCCTATAGAACCTAACTGAAATAAATCCTCTCTATCATATCCTATATTTAAAAATCTAGATACAACGCTCCTAACTAGACCTAAATTGCTTGATATTAATATTTCTTTTGCCTCTTCATCTCCATTTTGAACTTTGTCAATAAGTTCTAGAGTCTCCTCATGACTAAGAAGAGGTTTTTTTTCTTCTCTGGCAACAGTTACTTCCATAATAAAACCTCACTTTTGGACTTTATTTAGGCACATTTATTTTTTTAGACATTTCAATTCTAGTACCATTATCTTTTACAGAACTTACCTCTACATCGTCCATAAAGCTTTTCATTACTGTGAATCCCATTCCTGATCTATCAAGTTCTGGTTTTGATGTATAAAGTGGTTCCATTGCCTTCTCCACATTTTCTATTCCATACCCTTCATCTTCAACTGTAATTTTTATAGTATTTCCCTCTATCTCACATCTTAGAAAAACAAATTTAGAACTATCTTCTTCATATCCATGTATTATAGCATTTGTAACAGCCTCAGAGACAGCAGTTTTTATATCCACTAATTCATCTACTGTTGGGTCTAATTTAGCTGCAAAGGATGCCACTATAACTCTTGCTAAACTTTCATTTTCAGATATTGCCGAAAATTTAACTTCCATAATATTATTCATCACATACTCCTCCCTACAAAGAACTTAGAGCTTCTTCATACGTATCATAAATGCCAATAATTTTATTTAACCCAGATAAATCAAAAATCTTCTTAACTCGTGAACTTATATTAATTACTGAAACTCGTCCCCCTTCATTAGAAATCTTTTTATATCTACCTATGATGACACCTATACCTGAAGAATCCATAAAATTAATATTTTCAAAATTAAATACAACATTTCTAACTTGATTTACACTTAATAAGTTATCTATTTCTTCCCTTATTTCATTGGCTACATGGTGGTCTAGTTCTGAGCACATAAATTCTATGTATAGATTCTTATGTTCTAAGGAATAATTTACCATCAAAATCCCTCCTTCAATAGTTTTGTAAAAATAGTAACTTTTAATCAATTCTATAATTGTATTTTTATTCCTTCAATGAAATTTAACTAGTTTTGTCGTATTATTTCTACCATGCTTTCATTGTATGTTACCTGACCGCCAAAGTCTGATATGCCAGAGTCTGTCAAACTGTTTGGATTCCCATGTTTCTTCCACCAACCAACATACATTTTTACTATATAATCACCCACTCCATCGTCTATATTTATTTGTACATCTATTTTTGCTTTTTTTGAGTTTAAAGTCACAATGTCTTTATCCTTAATACCTAATTGTTTAGCCATGCATTTATTTATATATGCTTGTGATATAGAAGTCTTATCCATAAAGTGTTGACTAAACAAAGTATCTGCATGATGATTAGTCAATAATCTAAAATAAGTATTTTCATTTTTCTCTTTTGTATTTTTAGATTTATGATTCTTATACACAGGTATTGGGCTTATTCCTAAGCTTTTTATTCGTTCTGAATAAAGCTCATACTTTCCAGATGGAGTCTCAAATTTCTTATCTTCCCAAGCAACAGGATTATGTATAGTGAAGTAGCTATTTTTAAGTTTTTCTATATTTAGATTTTTATCAAATTTTCTAAGTGGTTCAATTACTTTTTCTAGATATTCGCTTTTTCTAACAAATGGATAATCTTTAATCCCCATCTTTTTAGCTAACTCCATAAAGAAATAGTATTCATCCATCAATTTATGTTTTGGTTTTACTGCTATTTCATTATAAGTTATATATGGATTAGTCATTGAACTATAGATTATATCTTCACTTTCTAGTGTATTTGTACAAGGTATAAACAAGTCGCATAACGTGGCTGTATCAGTCATAAACATATCAAAACACACTTTAAATTCAATCTTTGAAAATACTTTCTCTAGCTTTACTAAATCTGGCAATTGATTCATCAGATTACTTTTGGTTATAACAACCATCTTTATTGGAACATTAGTTTTTATTGATTTATTTGATAAGTTATTTAATTCACTTGATACAAGATTTGCTTTACTATCTTTATCATCAGACTCATTTAATGCATCTTTTAAAGATTTCTCTATAAATTCACTAATATTACTTACATAAAACTCCCTATCTTCTCCATATGACTGGCTATTATAGGGGTCAGAGTTTAGAATATTTGGATAAACCTTATTGGCATAGTTTATACCTCCACCACTAAAACCGATTTGACCTGTTATAGCTCCTAAAGCATCTATAGCTCTTATTGTATTTCCTCCATTTTTATATTTCTGAAGTCCATACCCAAGATTTATAGTTGAATATTTGTTGGTATATAAATCAACTAGTTCTCTTATATCCTTCTCTTTAACTCCACATTCATTAATTAAAAAACTTAATTCCAATGAATGCAAATATTTTTTGTACTCCTCAAAACCAATAACATATGAATTTATATATTCTTCATCATATAATTTATCTTCTACTATAACTTTTGCCATAGCTATAGCTAAAGCTCCATCTGTTCCAGGATTTACTTTTATGTACTTATCTGCTATTTTAGCTGTTTTTGTATACATGGGGTCAATTACTACTATCTGTATTCCTTTATCTTTAGCCTTTTTAATTATTTGCATAGTATGAATTGTAGTATATGCTGGATTTTTTCCCCATACAAATATGCTTTTACTATTTAACATGTCTTCTATGGCATTACTTTTAGCTTCTCCAAAATCATACTTTTGAGCATGCATTCCTGCACTCCAACATGGACCACCCTTGTGCCTACTAACTCCTCCATAAAAGTTAAAAAATATATCTCCTATGTATTTTAATACAGACCCACTTCCATATTGGTCATAGTGCATAACAGACTTTGATGTGTACTTTTCTTTATAGTCTATAAGCTTTTCTGCCATTATCTCTATAGCTTCATCAAAAGAGATTTTCTTCCATACTCCATCAACTTTAAGCATTGGAGTCTCTATCCTCTCTTTATGATTTAGTCTATCTAAATGAGCCAATCCTTTTTTACATATAAATCCTTTTGTGTAAGGATGGTTTTTATCTCCTTCAATTTTTATTATGTTATTTCCTTTAATATAAACATTAAATTTGCAACAATCATGGCAATCTAGTGTACAGCCATGACTTAATTTTTTTATTGTATCCATAAAGTATCCTTCTTTCCTTATTAAGAGCTATCATATTTCCTGTAATTTATTAAATTTTATATATTCAAAACTACTTTATATAAAACATAAATATATTTTATCAAATTAAATTTAAAAATACTTCATAAATATAATATTATTGAAAAATTCACTTCTAAAAACTGACTGACTTCTAATTTTGCTTGAATACTATAGTTGTTAATAATAAAAATAACCTTTCAATTAATATATCTCTGATATACATAAATTGAAAGGTTATAAAAACTTTACATAACTTGTCCACCAGTAATATTTATAGATTGACCTGTACAATATTCAGCTTCCTTAGAAGCGTAAAATGTAAGCATATTTGCAACATCTATAAATCTACAACCTCTTTTTAGAGGTACTTTATCTATATAAACTTGCTTAACTTCTGATTCAGGTATCCCCAATTTTACTGCATATTGAGGAATTAAACTTTCAAACATGTCAGAATCAAGTAAATTTCCAAGCATCAACGCATTTACAGTTATCTTATGCTCTGCTAAATCTAATGCCAAACTTTGAGTAAGACCCACTCCAGCAAATTTACCTGCTGAATATCCTGAATTATGCTTGCTACCTACTCTACCTGATTTTGAATTTATCTGTATTATCCTACCTTCAATGCCTTTTGATATCATGACCTTAGATACTTCTCTTGCAAATAGAAAATACCCATTTAAATTTACATCTACAATAAATTTAAAATCTCTATATCCAAAATCAGTTATTTTTTTACTTACAGCCACTCCTGCATTGTATACTAATAAATCAATCCTATCAAAATCACTTTCAATCTTTTCAACAATACTTATAACCTGTTCTTCATCAGTGGCATTACATCCATATCCTATGGATTTACAATCAAACTCTTTTTCTATTTCTTCAGCTACTTTTTTTGCATTATCTTCATTTAAGTCCGCAATAGCAACATCATAACCTACTTTAGCTAGATGTTTAGATAAAAATTCACCTAGACTTCTTCCTCCTCCAACTACTAAAGCTACTTTTCTCATTTTCATTTCCCCTTTTATATCACATTAGAAGCTAACTTGATTAGTTAAATTGACTTTTATCTATAATTTACTTATAATATGATTAGATTAGTTTTAAATTTTATTTTCTAATTATTTTTAGTATAGTACCTACGCCAATAGGTGCTATTTCTTTTTTTTCAAGATATAAGGTCCCTCCAATTGCTCCATCTTTTTCACCTGTAAACTTAAATGTTATATGACCTAATTCTGAAAGATTTTGATTTACTAACTCACCAACAGAAGTAATTTTATAATCAACATTATTTATTGATAACACATCATTCGTAAGTATTTCTTTTACTAAATTATTTTCAGAATGTATATAACAGTAATTTTCTAATTCTTGAGGAGCATTATCCTTGAAAGTTACAAACATGTTATGTTCTAAAAATTCATTTGCATTGTCTCCTATTTTATTTATTTGGGTACTGTATATTAATTCCATATCAACTGAACCTTTCTCTAATTATTTATAAAGTATTCTTTTATTTATATAATCCAAAGCTTGCTAACCATGCTAGTAGAACAGTTGGTGCACCTGTTAAAAATCTAGAATATAAAACTGATGGAACTCCTACTTGAACTGTATCAGGTTCAGCTTCTGCAAGACCAAGCCCTACTGGTATAAAGTCACATGCTGCTTGTGAATTTATTGCAAATAGCGCTGGCAATGCTAAACTTGGTGGAATATTTCCTTTTCCTATTTCTGTCCCAACTAATACCCCTACTATCTGAGCTATAACAGCTCCTGGTCCAAGAAATGGAGACAACAATGGAAATGAACATATTATTGATAAAACAACCAGCCCTCCAACATTTCCTATTAATGGAGTAAGCAAGTTGGCTACCCAATTTCCTACACCTGATTGATTTATTATACCTATTAGGACTGCGACGAAAGCCATAAAAGGCAATATAGTGTGTATTAATGTATCTATAGTATCTCTACCAGCTTGAAAAAGAGTACTTGTCACATTACCTAGTGCTATACCTATTTTTGCGACAATTCCTTGACTCTGTTCACTTATCTTCTTTTTAGTATCATAAGCCATATTTTTTTCCTCCTACATCCACAATTATAATTGCTCTACATTGTTTGGTTTTACCCCTGAAACATATATATCTTCTTTTATAAACATTGCTAATGGTCCACTTTTACCTGTCTTCATTATATTTATAGTTGGTATTTTCTTTTGAGGATATATACCACATCTTAATGTACCACCACAATTTATTATTACACATGCTATTTCATCATCTTTAACACCTTGCGAAAATCCATCTATTAATTCACAACCTGTAAGTTCAGCTATTCTTACTGCAGTTTCTGGTTTTGCTCCTCCAGTTACATATACTACCTTATTTTTCTTTTCTGTTGGCTCTATTATCAATGGTCCTCCCCATCCTCCAGAACCTTTTACTATTTTAACTTTATTAAATGACATACAAATGCTCCTCCTATATACACTATTTTTTTATTTAAGTTATTCTCTTAATCCTAATTCTATCCATTTCTTTCTTAGTTATCTTATTTTAAGTCCTTTAATACTATTATTTATTTTCTTACATCTCATGTTCACTTTCTGCTATCTTATATGTAACCTTCTTATATTAATTTATTTAATTACTATTCAAAACAATCTACTTATTATATAGAACAATTTACTTTCACTTAGAATAAATTTAATTATATCTTAAAATAATTATCCAATATTTATATCTGAATTTAATGATATTCCTTGTTGCTTCTCTACAAATTTTGTCGTATAGTCAGTAACCACACCTTTAATAAAGTTTGCAATTATACCGACTAGTAAATATCTAACTGCTAAATCTGCTGTTGAAAATCCTAAAGTTGTTATACCATTTGCAATTCCTAGATATATAAATAGCTCTCCTGGATTAATGTGTGGAAATAATCCATTCATTGTATGGCATGAAAAACTTGCTGCTGCAAAATAGCTAGGTTTAAACTTTTCTGGCAAAAATCTTCCAAGTGACAATGTCATTGGATTTGCAAATACAAATGTACCAAGTACTGGTAATATTAAATATCTAGTAAATATATTTGCAGAACATTTTTTTGCAAGCCTCTCGACTCTATCTGTACCTATAAAATTGATAATTGCATTCATTGTAACCAATAAAGCTACTAAAAGTGGAACTATATCTGTTACAAACCCTACAAATTGTTGACCTCCTGCCCTAAATAAATTCATAAAACTGTCTGCACCACTTGCTAATACTTGAAAAAATTGCGTCATATTAACTCCTCCTTATAAATATATATTTTTAAACTACTTCTGCATTACATTCTTCATCAGTACTAGTACTATTTGTACTCTCACATCTATTTTTTTCAAATGTTATGTACTGTTTGACTGCATCTAGTATTGCTTTTTTTAGTAGTTTATTATACTCAGCTAAATCTGATTTTGTTATGTCCCCTAAGTCTTTTCCTACTAGCCCTTCAAATACTTTTACTCTTGCTAATACTGTAACACCTTGCATTTTCCTAGTTTCAACAATTGCACCATCCTCATCTATGAGTATTAGCACAATTGTACCTGATGATATTCTTCCTTTTTTTCTGCCTATTGCAACTCTACCTTTTCTTTTTAATTCAATATAATTTTTATTAAAATCTTTAAGTTGTAAGTATCCAAGAAAAATATTTAATAAATAAACTGCAATAAGTGATACTATAATAAAAATTACTGGGTCCATATTATTACCTCCTCTTGGTAATTATTTTATAAAATTCATCAAATGATTTTACTTTAGCAAGTGCTTCTACCATTTTTTTATCTCTTCCTATTTCAAGTACCTCTTCATAGCTTTTTATTATCAAATCTGTACTTTCTACATTCTTATCTGGAATTATCATTAATATTATTATTCTAATTTCTTTTGTATCCCAAATTACTGGATTTTCTAATATACCAAATGCCAAATAAAGATTTTCTCCTTTAGAGCTAACTGAATGGGGTAATGCTATGTAATTATCTAGTGCTGTAGAAGATTTCTGTTCCCTTTTTAATACATTTTCCTTAAACTCCAAATCAATAATTCCTTTATGTACTAGCTTTACTAACATTTCTTCTAAATTTTCCATGAATGTGTCATTATTCAGTATAAAAAACTTATCTTCCTCAACTAATTTACCTATAAAAGGAATATTCTTTTCAATATGCTTTATAGATTTAAGATTTATACTATTTTTCAATAGTATGGCATTTTCTATTTCTTTTTTTATACTTTCTTCATTAAATAAGGCATTTACTCTAAATATTGGAACATCTAAGTCAGTCTTAAAGTCTACTGTTGTAAACACTAGGTCATAGTACTTTAATAACTCCAAATTAGCCTTAGCTTCTATATCAGAAAAAGTATTTACTTCAACACTTTCTCCAAGAATTTTTCCTATTTTTATCCTGATGAGTTGTGCAGTCCCAAGACCAGTCCCACAAACAACTGCAACTCTGTTTACATTTAGAATCTTTCTTGAACTTTTTTCGAAATAACTTCCAAAATGTAATGCTATATATCCTATTTCGTGTTCACATATCTTTAAGTCAAACTTTTCTTCAATTATCATTGCAGCTATCTTTGCTACACTGTATGGAAATGTATATCTCTCCTTTATTTCTTGCAATAATGGATTTTTTACCCTTATGTTAAACCTCATTCTATTAAGTGCAAAATACAAATGATATTCTAGGTTTTCTATGAGCTTCTTATCTTCTTTAAAATCAATCCCAGATGTCTCCAATAGAAAACTAGTTACTTCATCTACAACTTCTTTTACACTATCATTTATCTTTATGCTACTAAGTGCTAACTTTGTACTAGGAGCTTTTCTGCCTATTAATGGCATTGTCAAAAATATGGTTTCTTTTTCATTTAAAACTATATTAAATATCTTTTCCAATAAAGATTTAAGTTTTAATCCTAAAATATATTCATCTGAACATCTTATGACTTCAAATCTCTTATCTATCTTTTCAAATTTATATCCATTTAAATTTCTTAAAACAGATATTATTATATATCTTTCAACATCCATTAAGACCTGCTCTGTTATATAGAGTTCTTCTTGATTAAATAACTTCTTTAATTCGTCTCTAAGACATTCAATATCACCCTTTTTAATAACTCTTATGTGATTAACGTTTTCCAGTATATCAATATAATTTTCATATAACCTATCAAGGACTAATAACCTTATATCCATTTCTTCGCCAACTAAAATCATACCTATATTTGGTTTTCTCTTTAACTCCAAGTCGTAATCTGCTAAAATCTTATCTGCCTTTTTTAAATCTTTTATTAATGTTGTTCTTCCTATACATATCTCTTCAGCCAAATCATCTATAGTAATTGGATTGCTAGTCATAGTTAAAATATCAAGAACATAATTTACCCTTTCATCAGGTGAATTTAAATTTATAAAATTTGATGCTTTTCCTCTATTGAAATTTACAATTTCAATTAATTTACTTTCATCTTCAATTCTTATACTATATGTACCTTTTTCATTCTTAACTATTTTAGCAATACCATCTTTTAATTCTCGATTAATCTGGTTTATATAATTTCTGATAGTCCTAGTACTGACACCTAGAACACTTGAAAACTGTTCTAGAGTGTTTGTGTCTTCTTTTAACACCATTTCTAAAATTAAAAAAACCCTAGGGTCCATATAAGTCATTGACATCTTTTTCTCCCCTTTGTTATCTTACATTTTTTATTATAATCCAAACTGTATAGATAATTAATATTCTCTTTTTCAAATAAGATTTGAAAAAGAGGAACTAATATACATTTTTTCATAACACACTGGAAAAATGTATATTAACATATTAAATCGTATTCTCAAATGAAAATCATATATTAATTTTTATTTTGTTATAGATTTTAATTTTTTTTACATCTACTAAGTCAAATTATAAATTATTTTTAAAATGCTCCTCATAATAATATTATATAAAACAATAAAAGCCTTATGTTGTTAACTATTACAGACTCTACACATCTGTTTTGAAAACACATTAGGCTTTTTAAATATTCAATATATTATTTTATATATTTTCTAATTATATTTTTACATGCTATAAATTATTTTTTCTTTTTATTCGCTTTTTCTATATTAATCTTATTACCTTTTATCTTAATATCTTTCATCTTTTCAATTACTGTCTTAGCATCTTTTTTAGGTATTTCAACAAAAGTATACTTATCATATATATCTATAGTTCCTACTACTTTACCTGGTATTCCAACTTCTCCAGCTATAGCACCAACTATATCCTTAGCTTGTACTCTTTGATTTCTACCAATATTGATAAATAATCTAATCATACCATCTTTAGCTCCAGTACTACCTTTTCTATCTCCTCGTTCTCCATGCTCTCTTCTAGGTTTTTCTTCTATTATTTCTTCTTTCATTTCTTCACCTAGAGATAGCTTCACAAGTGCAGCAGCTATGTCAACCATTGCATAGTCTTCATCATTACAGAAGCTTTCTAACCATTGTAATTGTTTAGTTAAGTGTCCTTCTTCAATAGTTTGCTTAACTTGTGCGAAGAAAGTACCTACTTTTTTCTCTTCAACATCAGTTATTGTTGGTATGTTATGTTTTATCAATTTAGATTTAGTATATCTTTCTATATCTTTCATCTTTCTCATTTCTTTTCCAAATACAAAAGTAAATGACATACCTTCTCTACCAGCACGACCAGTTCTACCAATTCTATGAACATAATACTCTTCATCTTGTGGTAAATCATAATTGAATACACATTCAACATCATCAACATCTATACCTCTAGCTGCAACATCAGTAGCAACAAGTATATCTATTGTACCATTTCTAAACTTATCCATTACTATATCCCTTTGAGTCTGCTTTAAATCACCATGTAAAGCATCTGCAAAGTATCCTCTTGCTTGTAAATCTCCTACTAATTCATCTGCTTTTCTTTTAGTGTTACAGAAAACAACAGATAACTTAGGGTCATATACATCAACTAATCTACATAATACTTCTAATTTATTTGATGACCTAGTTTCTATATAGTATTGCTTTGTATTTGAAACTGTAAGTTCTTTTCTAACAACTTTTATATGTTCTGGGTCTTTTTGATATCTCTTAGTTAATTCCAAAATTCCTTTTGGCATAGTAGCTGAAAAGAAAGTTGTTTGTCTTTCCTCAGGAATCTTGCTTAAAATCATTTCTATATCTTCTCTAAATCCCATATCTAGCATTTCGTCTGCTTCATCTAATATAATCATTTTTACATTATCCATTTTTAATGTTTTACGATTGATATGGTCTATTGTACGTCCTGGTGTACCTATTACAACTTGTACTCCACTCTTTAGAGATTTTATTTGTCTATCTATTGGTTGACCACCATATATAGGTAATGTCTTTATTCCGTGCGAATATTTAGCTAGCTTTCTTATTTCTGTTGATACTTGTATTGCAAGCTCTCTTGTTGGACAAAGTACTACAGCTTGTAAACTTCTATTATTTGGGTCTATTGTTTCTAGTATAGGTATACTAAAAGCTGCTGTTTTCCCCGTACCAGTTTGTGCTTGTCCTATAACGTCTTTACCTGACAAAATCGCAGGTATAGACTGTGCTTGTATAGGAGATGGCTCTTCAAACCCCATTTCAGCTATAGCTTTTTTTATTCCTTCACTTATTGGTAAATCTTCAAACTTTGTTATATTCATATATTATTCCTCTCCGTTATCAATTAATCTTAACCTATCCATTATATACTTTTTTAGGATATTCTGCAATTAATATTTTTAACAGTATAGTTAAATAATATACATGAAATACAAAATTGATATGTATAGAAAATATGTAAATAACATCAATATCCCTTGTATTCTGCTAAGTCTGTTTGATTTAAGCGTTGGTACTATGACTATTAATAATAATAATATCATAAATGGTATATCCAATTGCCTATTTTGGGATAATATTGGTATGTTATTTGGTATTGCTGATACGGCTATTACTGATACTATATTCAATATGTTTGCACCTAAAATATTTCCTACTGATATTTCATGATGATTTTTTCTTATAGCAGTAATCGACGAAACTATCTCTGGCAGAGAAGTTCCAAGTGCTATTATAGTTAAACTTACTATACCTTGAGGTATATTTAAAAAACTAGCTATTCTTACTCCACTCTCTATAAGAATCTGTGAACCAATTATCATCATTATCAAACCTGTAGCAAAAAGTGCTAGTATTTTTAAAATTTCTACTACAGAAAAACCTCTAAAATTCTTACTCTTTTTAGTAGGTATATCTTTAATAGTACTATTTTTAATATTTCTATTTTTAGTAGATTTTCCAACTACACTTCTATAATTATTAACCATATAAAAGATTAATATTATTATAAGCAATAACGAATCTCCTCTTGTTATAACTCCATCTAAACCCAATAAAATTAAAACTATAACAGATACTATTAATAGTAAAGACTTAGAAAAAAACATTTTTTTATCTACATTATATGGACTTATAAAAACAACTAATCCTAATGCTAACCCTGTATTACATATTATAGAACCAACTGCATTTCCTAAACTCATTGTAGTATGACCATCAATAGAAGCAAGTAAAGACACTGTAAATTCAGGTAATGTTGTCGCAAAACTAACGATAGTTGCTCCAAGTATGATTTCTGATATGTTTGTTTTTCTACCTATCTCTACAGTACAATTTATAAAGATATCTGCGCCTTTAGTAATTAATAGGAAACCTACTAAAAATAATATCACTGTGATAAACAATATATCACCTCCCCCTATTAAATAAATATTCAATTTATGAAGATGTATGCTTTTCTTTTTTTCATAATAAAATTTATTTATTTCAAGTTTAGGATTTAAAAAATATATTATTGTTAATTAATCATTTATCTGTTTCATTTTATTTATATATGGGTATAATTTCATCACATTAATAACATATAATTTGTTTTATACTTTAAAACGACAATTTTTTATTTTTTGTGTATACAGGATACTGATAATATGTTATTATTATATTAGAAAATATATTTTTTAAAAAATATATAAAACAAATTAAGTATATAAAAATTAATTTTAATAGTATTATTTATCATTTAAATCTAAGGAGGAAATACTTAATGAATGCATGGCAAGGATTTAAAACAGGAAGATGGACTAAAGAAGTAAATGTTAGAGAGTTTATACAATTAAACTATTCTCCATATGAAGGAAATGACTCTTTCTTAGCTGGTGCTACTGAAAACACTAAAAAGCTATGGGACAAAGCTATGGTCTTATTTAAAAAAGAAAGAGAAAATGGTGGTACTTTAGATGTTGATACAAAAACTGTTTCTGGAATAGCTGCATATGCTCCAGGATATTTAGATAAAGGATTAGAAACAATAGTTGGGTTACAAACGGATGCCCCTTTAAAAAGAGCTGTTATGCCATATGGTGGTATAAAAATGGTTGAAAACTCATGTGATGCTTTTGGATATGAATTAGACTCAGAAATAAAAGATATATTCACTAAATACAGAAAAACACACAACCAGGGAGTTTTTGATGTTTACACTCCAGAAATGAGAGCAGCTAGAAAATCTGGTATAATAACAGGTCTTCCAGATGCTTATGGTAGAGGTAGAATAATTGGTGACTATAGAAGAGTTGCTTTATATGGTGTTGATGCCTTAATAGAAGATAAAAATAAGCAAAAGGAATCATTAGAAGTTTCTTGCATGGATGAGGAAGTTATCAGACTAAGAGAAGAAATAGCTGAGCAAATATCAGCTTTAAATGAACTTAAAAAGATGGCTCAGTCTTATGGATTTGATATATCAAAACCAGCGACTAACTCAAAAGAAGCTGTACAATGGTTATACTTTGGTTATTTAGGTGCTGTTAAAGACCAAAATGGTGCTGCGATGTCTTTAGGTAGAACATCTACTTTCTTAGACATATACTTTGAAAGAGACTTAAAAGCAGGAATAGTAACAGAAGAAGAATTACAAGAATATATGGACCACTTTGTTATGAAATTAAGAATGGTTAAATTCCTAAGAACTCCTGATTACAATAACCTATTCTCTGGAGACCCAACTTGGGTAACTGAGTGTATAGGAGGTATGGGAATAGATGGTAGAACATTAGTTACTAAAAACTCATTTAGAATGTTAAATACTCTATATACATTAGGACCTTCTCCAGAACCAAACTTAACAGTTCTATGGTCAACTAAATTACCTCAAGGATTCAAAGATTTCTGTTCTAAAGTATCTATAGATACAAGTTCAGTACAGTATGAAAATGATGATTTAATGAGAGCATACTGGGGAGATGACTATGGTATAGCTTGTTGTGTATCTGCAATGAAAATTGGTAAGCAAATGCAGTTCTTTGGAGCTAGAGTTAACTTAGCAAAAACTTTATTATATGCTATAAATGGTGGTATAGATGAGAAATCTGGCGTTCAAGTTGGACCAAGATTTGAGCCTATAACTTCTGAGTACTTAGATTATGATGAAGTTATAAGTAAATTTGAACCATTCACTGATTGGTTAGCAACATTATATGTAAATACTTTAAATGTAATACATTACATGCATGATAAATATTCTTATGAAGCATTAGAAATGGCATTACATGATAGAGATATATTCAGAACTATGGCTTGTGGTATGGCTGGATTATCAGTTTGTGCAGACTCATTATCTGCTATAAAACATGCCAAAGTTAAAACTATTAGAAATGAACAAGGAATAGCTGTTGATTTTGAAATAGAAGGAGACTATCCAAAATACGGAAACAATGATGACAGAGTTGATAGTATAGCTGTAGAGTTAGTTGAAAGCTTTATGAATAAAATAAGAAAAAATAAAACTTATAGAAATTCTTATCCAACTCAATCTATACTTACAATAACTTCAAATGTTGTTTATGGTAAGAAAACTGGTAATACACCAGATGGTAGAAGAGCTGGTGCTCCATTTGCTCCTGGTGCTAACCCAATGCATGGTAGAGATACTAATGGTGCCTTAGCTTCATTATCTTCAGTTGCTAAATTACCATATGAGCATGCTCAAGATGGTATATCTAATACTTTCTCTATAGTACCAGCTGCTTTAGGAAAAGATATGAATGAAAGAATAAACAATCTTTCTGCAATGATGGATGGATACTTCTCTCAAAATGCTCATCACTTAAATGTAAATGTATTTGATAGAGCTACTTTAGAAGATGCTATGGAACATCCAGAAGAATATCCACAATTAACTATAAGAGTATCTGGATATGCTGTTAACTTCATAAAATTAACAAAAGAACAACAATTAGATGTTATAAACAGAACATTCCACGGTAAAATGGCTTAGTCTTTAAATTTTTATACTTTAGCTAAGATTACTACTGTGTAGAAAATAAAAATAAAAGGCCATCTTATATTTGAATTATTTCTGGTATAGGATGGCCTTTTTTAGACAAATATTATAACTATTAATAAAGTCATTAAAATATATTGTGAGGTGAACTCTATGATTAAGGGAAAGATACACTCTATAGAAACATTTGGCACTGTAGATGGGCCAGGAATAAGATATATATTATTTTTTCAGGGATGTCCACTTAGATGCAAGTACTGCCATAACAGAGATACATGGGATACTAAGTCAGGGAAAGAATATACAGTTGATGAGATAATAACTGATGCTCTTAAGTATACTTCTTTTATGAAGTTTTCTGGTGGTGGTATAACTGCTTCTGGTGGAGAATCTACTCTTCAGCCAGAATTTTTGAGTGAATTATTTAAAAAAGCAAAAGAAAATGATATACACACTTGTTTGGATACATCTGGATTTGTAGATATAAAAACCATAGACCCAATTCTAGATAATACTGATTTAGTTTTGCTTGATTTAAAACATATGGTTGAAGAGAAATCTATTGATTTGACTGGTGTTGGTATGGATAAAGCTCTAAAACTTGCTAGATACTTAGACTCAAGAAATATCCCTGTGTGGATAAGACATGTTTTAGTTCCTGGTATTACTGATGATACAGATAACCTAGAAAAACTAGGTCAATTTGTAGCTACATTAAAAAATGTAGAAAGATTTGAATTACTACCATACCATTCTATGGGAATACACAAATGGGAGAATCTAGGAATAGATTATGAACTAAAAGATGTCCCTGATGCTAGTAAAGAAGATATTAAAAAAGCTAGTGAAATAATATCTAAATTTGGGGTAAAAGTATATAATAGTTAAGATATATTTGCACAATGAAATAGGGTAAAGTATAAGCTTCTTAAAAACTTGTACTTTACCCTATTTTAATATACTACTACATTATCTTCTATACCTAGCATTTTTTATATATTTACTTTGACAATTGAAGTTTATAAAACTCAGATGCGCTCACAGGTCTTCCAAATAAAAATCCTTGAATAATATCTACACCTAGACTCTTTACTATATCATATTCTTCATAAGACTCTATACCTTCAACGCAAACTTTTAAGTTGATGATGTGAGCCAATTTAATGATATATTCAAGGAAAGTATGTTCATAGCTATTATATGTAATATTCTTAACAAAACTTCTTTCAATTTTTATTATATTAACAGACAGTTCTTTAAGGTAATTTAAAGATGAATATCCTGTACCAAAATCATCTATTGCAATATGTACTCCTATACCCTTTAAGCTAATAAACTTATCATTCAGTAAATTTATATCTGGTATCCAACAATTCTCTGTTAACTCCAAAATTAAAAATTCAGGTCTTAATTGATACTCTATTAAACATTCAACTATAAAATCTCTAAAAAAATCTTCTTTTAATTGAATGTACGATACATTTACAGATATCTTGAAGTCTGGATTTATTTTATGCCATTCTTTACACTGTTTTATAGATTCTTTTATAATCCACTTCCCCACTGGTATAATCAAATTGCTTTGCTCCAAGATTGGTATAAATTCAATAGGAGATACTTCTCCATAAGTACTTGAATGCCATCTTAGAAGTGCCTCTGCTCCTATTACTTCTCTTGTGGCTGCATCTATTTGTGGCTGAAAAAATAGTTCAAGGTCATTAAAGTTATTTTCAATACTTTCTCTTAGCTTATGTTGCATTGAAATTACCTTTAGTTTGTTTTCGTATAATTCTGGTGAAAAAAACTTAATTCTATTCTTTCCATTTATTTTTGCTATATCTAGTGCAATATCGGCATGTTTGAATAAGTCCAAATAAGTATCTCCATCCTGTGGATACATAGCAACCCCCGCAGTTACTGTGCAATAATACTTATTCGATTCAATCTCATGTTGGGTATTGGTATACATCTGTATCTTTTCATAGATTTTATTTATAGTCTCTTTAGTACACATAGGGTAAAAAAATGCAAATTCATCTCCGTCTAATCTATACAATCGAACATCTTTTGGTAAATATTCTAACACTTCGGTGGCAATTGCACGCAATACCTTGTCACCATAAGAGTGACCATATTTTTCATTTATATTTTTGAAATTGTCTATATCCATAATAAATATAGCTCCACTTTCATAGGTCTTTTCTTTTATGATATAATTCATCCAGTACTCGAACTGTTCTCTATTCCATGTTCCAGTGATAGAATCAAACTTATTTTTTTCACCAATATTCTTTATTCTTCCAATCAAAACTATAGTTTTTTTATCTTCTGATATGTAAGCCTTCCCTCTACAAGAAATCCATACTACTTCTCCATATTTATTAATTAATCGATATTCTAGATTATGTTCATCTTTTTTTCCATCTATCAACGCTTGTATATCATCTTTCCACACTTGAACATCATCTGGATAAATAATTTTACTCCAACAATTTACTACATCAGAATCTACATCTTTACTTAAGTTAAATTCATCAAAAACTGCTGAAGAAATTTTAAATTTATTCCTGTTTATGTCCCAAAAAAATATATAGTCTTCTGTACTTTGAGACAAAAGTTCAAAGAAAATTTCTATATGATTTAAATTTAAAGAGTTCGATTCTTCTCTCATCTTTTCCCCCTACAATATAATTAATATAGTAATATTATAACCCTACTTATAATAAAAATAATTTTAAAGTAGGGTTATAGTTTACAGTTGGTGTAATTTATCAATAAAATATTATTATCTAAATTATTCTATTTTACTATTTCTTTTATCTTCATTATTTCTAAGCCACTTACTCTTAATTATTATTTGTCCTTATTGATTTGATAGAAATATTTAAATGTATAATTATACAATATACTTAATCCATTAATATTTTTTAATTAAAAAGATATTTTTATTATAATTATCATTATTTTTAACTTCTAATAGTTTCCATTTGTTATAAAAAAGTTACTATTCAAAAAATTGGAACTTTTCTTCAATTTTATACATAATTTTTCAAAGAAAATGCACTTAATTAACAATCAAATTTATAAATATTTTACTGTTTTTAGGTTTAATTTTATTTTATTGATGTGTACTTGTTTATTAGAAATGAAAAATTTTTTAGATTGGTTTTTAAGCGTAATATTTTTAGATTTTTATAGGTATAAAAAAAAGCCCTTTTATAACTAAGGGTTACTTTCATTTTATTTTAACATTCTTTTTTCTTCATTTCAATGTTTTGCTATTTATTTCCAAAATATTATAAAGTGTTTATTTATACTTCTCGACTTTATAATTTTTATTTTATATACTTAGACTAACAAATCTACTTCACTTTTTTTTCATTTATAAATATAAAATAATAAAAAATAAGACTAAAAATAAATAAATTTTTATTTTCAGTCTTATGTTATCTTTTTTAATCATATAAATTTATATAATCATTTGATTAATCTGATATTCTAAGCTCTAGAAACTTTATAAACAACATCTCTAGCTTTTGGTAGATTTCCATCTGGGACACCTATAGCAATACCAAAAGGTACAGAATACCCTTCTGGTATATTCAACAATTCTCTATATTTTTTATTTGTATCAAACATCATCTTTATTGAATCTGATTCTTTTACATCATTCTCATCTAATACACTCACAAGACCTGCTATATCCCCTTGTTCAACAGGTGTAAATAATCCCCTAACCATTCCTATTATGCAACTTCCTAATCCTAATGCTTGTGCAGCTGTAGTTACATTTCCTGTAAGTATTCCTACATCATATGGAGCCCATGAATTTTCTTCATCATAAGAAATAAATAAAACAGTTGGTGCACCATAAAATAATTTAAAATTCTTATTTATCTCAACATTACTAACTTCATGGATTCTGGATAAGGTATCATCACTAATCTCTTTTAAAAGTTTCTGGTCTTGCACAACACTTATATGCCAAGGTTGTTTATTACATCCTGAAGGAGCTGCAAATGCACAGTGTAACAATGTATCTAGTTGCTCGCTTGTAATTTGCTCCGTTGTAAATTTTCGTATACTTCTACGACTTTGTATTAAGTTTATTGTTTGATTATCTTGTAAATTATTCATATATCTATTCCCCTTTTATGTATTACTTAGTATTTAACTAAATTTGATAAAGATTTAGTATTTAACTAATATTCTTTATATTCTTATTATAGTTATTTTTAGTTTATATGTGAAGACTTTAAAATAGTAAATATTCAATAATCATACTGCACCAATAAAATATTCAAAATAAAATCTGGTATTAATTAACTATAGAGAATATTATTCTATAGTCTAATCAATACCAGTAATATATACCATATTAATTTAAAGGACCCCAACCAGATTTAGTATGGATTTCTTCTTTTAAAACTTCCCATGTTTTATTTGCTACAGAAATACCACTTTTACCTTTATACCATTTAGCTTCATCGTAATCATAAATTAAAGAAGCATACCAATTACCTTTAGTTGAAGTGTTTGCAAATACAACTACATTAGCTTCATTTGTATTAGGCTTATTTGCATATGGTTGTATATACAATGGCTCTTTTCCTAAATCATACTTTTTCTTAAATTCCTCTGGAATTTTAGGCCAACCATTTTTATACTTATTATCCAACAAATAATTTCTAAAATCATCATTATTTTTTGAATTTCCTGGTATTATAGAAGGGTCTTGTGCAAATGATGCAATTAAATCTGTCATACTTTGATATACATCTCTAGCCATCTCAACACCATCTGGATGCTCTGTACAAGTAACATACACTTTTGCTATACTTTCTTCTCCAGTTATTCCATCATAACCATTATCAAATTCTGCTGAATATGTTCCACCTGATTTACACTTTGGCTCTGTTTCAAAGTATTTTCCATCTTTATTTTTTAATACATCTTTTATAAGTTCCTTCTTGTCTTTACTTGTTTCCTCAGCCATTGCAATAACAATTTGAGTCTTTATATTCTCCCTATTTGAAAGACATGTAACTGCTTTACTTTTTTCTATATTTCTAAATAGTGCTGGAACTGCGACTATAACTAAAATTCCTATTATAGATATAACTACCAATAATTCAATTAGTGTAAAACCCTTTTTATTCATAATAATCATTCCCATTAAATAAAATTATAGTACTTACTTTAAAATACTACATATTAACAAATTGTCTACATAGAGTTCTTCCAATAAAAACTCCTAAAATACTTAACGTTAAATTTAAGAATATATTTAACGCAAATAACATATAATTGCCACTATCAAAAAACTTTACATTCTCAAAACTAAATGTGGAAAATGTAGTAAGACCTCCCATTAGACCAGTTACTAAAAATAATTTCAAATTATCAGAAATATAATTTGTTCTTGTACTCATTTCCATGATAAAACCAATCAAAACTCCACCCATAACATTGACGATTAGAGTTCCAAATGGAAACTTAGCTTCTGCAAATCTTAAAGATATTAAATATCTTAATATAGCACCAGAAAATCCTCCAATACCAACACACAATATATGAATCACATATAACACCTCCCCCGAGAGGCTAAAATCACTTGTATATTAGAATTCTATATCTTCAACCTCTATTCTATCAATTGCATCTTGTACTAATCCATCAATATCAAGTGCTGTTTCAGATTTTTCTATCTTTTCTAACCTAGGTTTAGTAACAGGCTTTCTAGGAGAAAATACGCTACAACAATCTTCTTCAGGAATTATAGATGTTTCAAAAGTTCCTATTTTTTTGGCTATATCAACTATATCTGATTTATCCATTGCTATAAGTGGTCTAAATACTGGTAAATCTACAACAGCATTAGTACAAGTAAGACCTTGTATTGTTTGAGATGCAACCTGGCCGATACTTTCACCTGTAATTAAAGCATCACAATGTCTTTTTTCAGAAAGTTTCTGTGCTATTCTCATCATGAATCTTCTTGAAAGAATAGTAGCTTCTTCTTCATTACAATTCTCGCCAATTGCTTTTTGTATTTCTAATATGTTAACTTTATGAAGTCTTACTCTTCCACAATACTTTGCCAATATCTTAGCTAAGTCTTTAACTTTTTCTTGTGACCTTTCGCTTGTAAACGGATAACTATGGAAGTGTACTGCCTCTACTTCCATACCTCTTTTTGCAACCATCCATGTTGCTACTGGACTATCTATACCTCCTGATAAAAGAGACATAGCTCTACCATTTGTTCCAAGTGGTAATCCACCATATCCAGGTATAGTATCACTATAGACCATAGTATGGAATTCTCTGTATTCACATTTTATTTTAATTTCTGGATTTCTTACATCAACATCAATCTTATCTCCTACCTTTGATAATAAGTATCCACCTATATCCATACTCATTTCTTGAGAAGTCAATCTAAAAGATTTATCTCCTCTTCTTGACTCTACTTTGAACGTTTTATAACCAGCTTCTATTTTTTCCTCTAACATTTTTAAAGCTATTTCTTTTAATGTATCATAATCTTTTTTAGCTCTTACTCCAGGGCATACACCCACTATTCCAAATACTTTTCTAACTTCTTCAATTACTTCTTCATAATCATAATCTTCTAAATCAACATATATTCTTCCATATTCTTTATATACATTAAATTTACCAATTGGTTTTAACATATTTCTTATATTTCTTATAAGTCTATTTTCAAATATATATCTATTTTTCCCTTTTACTCCAATTTCTCCATACTTTACTATTAATATATTATACACCATTTCACCTCTTAAACTAATTTATTCTCATTATTTATACTGTATTCTTTATTTCCTTCTCATTATTGACCTTAAGTCGCAAATTGATTCTTTCAAAACTTCTACAACTTCTGATATTTCTTCTTCTGTATTCATATCAGATAAACTAAATCTTATTGTTCCATTTATTTCTTCATTTGTAAGACCTATAGCATTTAAAACATGGCTACCCTTCTTCTTAGAAGAACATGCAGAGCCAGTTGATACATAAATACCTTTTTGTTCTAAGTAATGAAGTAATACCTCTCCTTTTGTACCTCTAAATGATATATTTAATATATGACATACACCATCTTCTGGAGAATTAACTTTTATATCTTCTATATTATCAATTATTTTATTTTTAAATGTATCTTTTAAATTATTTACTTTTGAAATAACTGCATCTAAATCTTTATTTAGTATTCTGACAGCTTCTCCAAGCCCATATATGCCAGGTACATTTTCTGTTCCAGACCTAATTCCTATTTCCTGTCCTCCACCTGTTAACATAGGCTTAAGACGATTATTTTCTTTTATATACATAAATCCAATTCCTTTTGGTCCATGAAATTTATGTGCACTCACGCTCATAAAATCTATATTGTATTTAGATGGTCTAAAATTAATTTTTCCATATGATTGAATAGCATCCACATGAAAATATATCTTTTCTTTTAAAGACTTCAAATACTTTCCGACTTCGTCGATTGGCTGTATAGTTCCTATTTCGTTATTAACATGCATCATACTTACTAAACATGTAGTTGACTTTATTGCATTCTTTAAATCTTCTATATTTATCTTTCCATCTTTTCCGACCTCTAAGTAAGTTACTTCAAAACCATCTTCTTCTAAATCCTTCAATGTATTTAAAACAGAAGGATGTTCTATGTTAGTAGATATTATATGATTTTTTCGCTTTTTATTTAAGTTTGCAACTCCTCTTATTATAGTATTATTACATTCTGTACCACCTGATGTAAAATAAATCTCCTTTTCTTTCGCTCCTAGAGATTTAGCTATAACCTGTCTTACTTCTTTTATTCCTTTTTCAACGTCTACACCTTTTCTGTGAACAGAAGAAGGATTTCCATAATCCGTACTAAGTGCATACACCATTTTATCTATAACTTCTTGATAAGGTTTTGTAGTTGCGCTATTGTCTAAGTATATTTCCAACTTAATTACACCTACCTTTATTTAAAATTTCAGCTCTAACTATTATACCACTAATTATAGTATTTTTTTTGTTAATCTTTATTAAAAAGACAATCTTAAATTTACAAAATATTCTTTCATAAAAAATTAGTTTTTTCACTTTATTATAAAGTTTTATAGTAAAATATAATATGCTTATATTATATCCTACAAAAATACGTTATAAAATACAATATATGATAAAATAATATATTATATAAAATAAATATATTATATTATACATATGCTTATTTTTACTATAAAAGTTATTTTTATAAGCTTACTTGTTATAAAAATAACTTTTATAATTTATATCAAAAAAAATATTGATTTTTGTGTCGCATTTTGTTATAATAAATTAAGGTTATCCCCCTGGTAACCCTAGTTAGTTAATATATCTATTCCCAATACCCTTTCATAAGGATATATTTTATATTTATTAAAAATCGGATTGATAACGGAAATTGATTCGGTGGAAAAAAAGAGCTTACCCCGAGCTCTTTTTTTCTGCAAAAATTTAGCAAAATAAGATTAATATAATTTTAAATTATATTAATCTTCATAAAAAAAGGATGTATTGAATTTCTAATATCAATAACATCCTTTTTACATATTATAATACTTTTGCTAAGAATGATTTAGTTCTTTCATGTTTTGGGTTTCCAAAAACTTCTTCTGGGGTATTGTCTTCTAGTACACTTCCTCCATCTATAAAAATAACTCTATCTGCTACTTCTTTCGCAAATCCCATCTCATGAGTTACAATTGCCATTGTCATCCCTTCTTTTGCAAGTTCCTTTATAACATCAAGAACCTCGTTTACCATTTCTGGGTCAAGAGCGGATGTTGGCTCATCGAACAACATCATATCGGGTTCCATAGCAAGCGCTCTAGCTATTGCTATTCTCTGCTTCTGACCTCCAGATAATTGTGATGGATAAGAATCTTTTTTATCTAAAAGACCAACTCTACTTAACAAAACTTCTGCTTTTTTTTCTGCTTCTTCTTTAGTCATCTTTTTTAATTTAATTGGTGCTAATGTTATATTATCTAAAATAGTCTTATGTGGGAATAAATTAAAGTTTTGAAACACCATACCTATATTTTGTCTAATTTCATCAATATTAGTTTTTTTATCAACCAAATTTTTTCCTTCAAATATTATATCTCCACCTGTAGGTATTTCTAGTAAATTCATACATCTAAGAAGTGTACTTTTACCAGAACCACTAGGACCTACTATAACCATTATTTCGCCTTTAGCGATTTCTAAGTCTATATTTTTTAATACATTTAAATCTCCAAAAGATTTACTTAAATTTTTTATTGTAATCATATTATCACTTTCCTTTTTACTATTCTATGTTTTCCCTAAATGCTAAACACGCTCTCATCTAGTTAGACACAGACAGTTTCTTTTCTAATAATCCAACTAATCTTGATAGAGTAAATGTTATAACAAAGTAAATTGCTGCTGCTACTATTAATGGCTCTAATGCTTTGAATGCTGCATTTTTTACTATATCAGCAGTACGCATTATTTCAACAACTCCTATTACAGAGATTATTGAAGATTCTTTTACAAGTGTAATAAACTCATTTGCTAATGAAGGTAGTATATTTTTTATAGCCTGAGGTATTATTATATATCTCATAGTTGACCAGTAATTTAATCCTAGTGATCTACTTGCTTCCATTTGTCCATTATCAACTGATTGTATACCTGATCTAAGTATCTCTGCCACATATGCTCCAGAGTTTACTGATAATGCAAATGCACTAGCTATAAATTCACTTGGTATACCAAATAACATAGGGAATCTTATTCCTAATTGAGGTAATCCAAACCATACTATATATATCTGTACTAATAATGGTGTTCCTCTTAAAATCTCAATATAGATTGATGATATTGCTCTTAATACTTTACTCTTGGATATTCTTGCCATACAGATGATTATACCTATTATAAATCCAAAGCATAATGCCACAAGAGAAATTCCTACTGTCACACCTGTTCCTTCCAGAAAAGAAGTTCCAAATCTACTTAAAAAACTAAAATCTAAACTCATAATTTCATCTCCCACATAACTTTCTTACTAATTTGAAGCAGCTTCAGTAGATGCTTCATTTAAAAATTCTTCTATTTTTTTACCATCTTGTAATTCTTTTATCTTTTTATTCAATAATTCTATAAAGTCTTTGTTGTTATCAGCTTTTTTGATTGCTGCTGCCATACCTTCTGTTACATCTTTACCAACTTCAGTATTTGCCATTTTGATTCCATCATATTTTTTAACATTTATTAAAGAAACTGCTTCATTAGTAACAACTGCATCTATGTTTCCATTTTTTAATTCTGTAATTAAATCAGGTATTGCTTTTAAAGATTTAGTAGTTGTCATTTTTAGAGTATTAACTACATATTCTTCTTGGATACTTCCTGCTTGTACTCCAACTTTAAGTTTCTTTAAATCATCTTCAGTCTTTACTTTATCTATATCTGCATCTTTAACTATAACTGCATTTCTACTTAAATAATATAACTCTGAGAAATCAACACTCTTTTCTCTTTCTGGTGTTGGTGACATACCTGCAAGAACTATGTCAACTTGGTCTGCATTTAAAGCACCTATCAATCCATCAAATGACATATCTTTAATTTCAACTTTTACACCAAGCTCCTTTGCAAATTCTTCAGCTAACATTACATCGAATCCTTTTATTGAATCTTTACCATCTACTACTTTATGGAATTCAAATGGTGGGAATTCTGCACTAGTACCTACAACTAATTTTCCATTTTCTTTTATTTGCTCTAATTTTGTTTTTTCTTCTCCACCACTACATCCTACTAGTGATAAAGTTAATCCTAATACTAATCCTAAACTTAATAATTTTTTAAATACTTTCATTTTTATTACCCCTCTCTTTTAATTATAATTTCCCTCAAATTTTAATACTTTCATGTTTCAAGTTACAAAAAAAGTCTCTCAGTCTTTAATGACTAAGAGACGACTTTACCGCGTTACCACTCTTATTGATAAATACTCTTACAACTTTCAAAATTTGTGAATTTTAGCTTTTAAGCTATGTGGATATTTTAATTTTAAAATCAAAAAAGTCCCTTAGCTTTACAGCTAAGAGACGAATTATATCCGCGTTACCACTCTTTTTGATAAGTAAGTACTTATCCTCTCAATCCCTTAAGGCGGGCAGACCAATTATCATACTAAAAAACTTCTGATAATCTCCTCCAGAGCTCTCTTCACATAGACTTCATTGCTAGGCTTACACCAAACCCTAACTCGCTGTAAATCCATATATGCTACTTTCTCTATCACTGGATTTGTTTCCTTAAATTGTTAATACAATTGTACTTCCTTATAATATTTTTGTCAATAAGTTTTTTATTTTTTTAATAATTTTATTTGTAAATTATTTAAACACTATGATGTATATTTGGCTCTACTCTTTAGATAATCATACATAGAATCTTTTAGATTTATTTATATTCTTTGGATATTAATAAATAATATTTTTCATATTTTGAGCTATTTTTTTAATAATACATTTTATATCTATATCTTTGCCTTAAATATCATACATAAATAATATAATTCTTTCTTACCTATAAAATAATACATTTTATATCTAAGTTTGCTTTCTAAATTAAATAATATAAATTATATTCTTCAATAAGCAAGTTTTCAGGTCTAAAATTCGCTCCCTATCTTTAAACTTTATTGTAAACATAATTCCATCTTTTTTAATTATTTCTCCTTCATGAAATTTTTTATGGTATACCTTATCACCTACACCAATACTATCAATTTCTTTTTTGGTTGGAGATTTTATGTCATTAATAAACAGTGATTTATCAACTTTTTTACCATATTTATTTAACGTAGAACTTATACACAATTTTTCTTCAGCTCTTGTAATAGCAACATACATAAGTCGTCTTTCTTCTTCTAATTGTTCTTCTTTTTTCTCTTCCTTACAAATATCATATGACTTTTCATGAGGTATTGTTCCTTCATTTACGCCTATAATATAAACATTTCTAAATTCTAATCCTTTTGCACTATGCATAGTTGTAAATATGACACCATCAGTCTGTTTATTCTTATTGTTTTCCATTAACTCAGTCTTTACTCTCTCAATATGCTCTAAAAACTCTGTCACAGTATTAAAGTTTGTCGCTGAACTCTCAAGCTCATTTAATATCTCTACAAGACCATTAGTCTTTATTTTTCTGTTACTACAATAATCTAAGACATATCTATCATAATCAAGACTAGTTCTAATATAAGATATTGCATTTTTAGGATTTAAAGTGTTTAAATAACTTAAATCTATTTCCAAATCAGTTATTGTTTTGATTTGTTTAGGATGAAGATTACATTTGTTTATTAATGCTGTTATAAAATCATTTTCATCTTTAGCCATACTTACACTATCCTTAGATATATATCTAAATGGCTTATTTATGATTCTTAACCAATCTTTATTTGACTTTGGATTAATGCCTATTCTTAAATACGATAGTATATCTTGACTCGCCCAATGGTCATATATTGTGATTACTGAATCTTTTACCACAAATGGAATTCTCATATCCATAAATACATCCACCAATGCTCTTGACTGTATATTGGTTCTATAAATCACTGCAAAGTCTGAATACTCTACATAATCTTTTTTTATTTCGTCAATTATTTCCTTGGCAATATGTAAAGCTTCCTCCTCTGAATCATGTGGACAAATATAACTCACACTTCCTCCAGTACCCTGACTACATTTAATGTTTTTTTCATATCTATTTTTATTTTTTTCTATAAGCCTGTTTGCAGTATGTACTATCTCACTTTTAGACCTATAATTTACATCTAATATTATTTTTTTAGTATTATTGAAATACTTTTCAAATTCAAGCAAAAAGTCTGGTCTTGCTCCTCTAAAACCATATATACTTTGGTCTTCATCTCCAACAGCAAATATGTTATTTAAAGGATTCGAGATTAATTTTAAAACTTCAAATTGTACTTTATTTATATCCTGAAATTCATCTATCAATATATATTTATATACATTTCTAACCATTTCTAATGCAGACTTATTGTTCAAAAGTAAATAATAAGTTTTTATAAGCATATCATCAAAGTCAATTTTATTAACTTTAGATTTCTGTTCTTCATATAAATTATATACCTTCAAAAACTCATCTTTTGTCAATACCTCTGAATTAAAGTCGTTCTTATCCATAAGTTCATTTTTTACATAAGAAATTTCATTTATAACTTGTCCTACATTCTCATCATCATCAGCATTTTCTATATTTAAGCTCTTTAGTATTGCCTTGATTGTTATTCGCTTTGATTTCTCATCAAATATACTATCTAGATTATACCTTTCAAAGTATCTTAGGATTTTAAAAAATACAGAGTGAAAAGTACCATAAGTTACCTTATTGAGTCTTATATCATCACTTAAACTTAAAGCTCTATTTTTCATTTCTATTGAAGATGCCTTTGTAAAACTTATTGCTAAGATTCTTGTTGGCGCTATGTTTTTATTTACTACCATATTAGCTATTCTATATGTAATTACTCTTGTCTTACCTGAACCAGGCCCTGCAAGTATCATGCAAGGCCCATCTATATGTTCAACTGCTTCTAATTGATTTTCATTTAACTTTCTTATATCTATATTTGTTGTGATTATTAGCTCCACCACCCTAATTTATAATTATATTATTTTCTTTTTAATTATAAACCAAAAGTGCATAAAAATACATGTAATTTTTCCTCTATTAAATCACATCATTCCTATTTTCATGACACATCTTGAGCTCTTTCTTAATTTTATCACTTACATCTTCAGGGATAAATGATGGTTTACTAATATAATACCCCTGCATATAATCTATTCCAAGATTAATTAATGTTTCCATCTCACTTTTAGTCTCTACACCTTCTGCTATTACTTTAATATCTCTTTCATTAGAATATGAAATAAGGTTTTTTAATATTTTCTGTCTGTCTTCATCTTTATCAATACCTCTTACAATGGACATATCAATCTTTACGTAATTTGGCATTATATATAAAAGTACAGCATCTCCATTGTAACCTGTTCCAAAATCATCCAAAGCAATCTCTATATTCCAATGGCTTATATAAGATTTCTTTTTCTCAATAAAATCTTCATTAATTTTATCATTTTCTGTTATTTCTAATACAACTCTATTTAAATATCTGCCATATAAATCTTCAATTTCTTCAAAATCAACTCTTGATAAGTTATTATTTGGAATAGAATTTAAAAACAATTTACAATCTCCAAACTTATCTCTGTATTTTTTAAATGATTTAAGTGCTTTGAACCATGTAATACGCTCAATTTGATACAGTTTAGATTGTGAACGAGCCAATCTAATAACATCTACTGGAGAACTGAAAGTCTTTATTTTAGGTCTCATAAGCGCCTCATATGCAAAGACTTCTCCTTTACAATCTACAATAGCTTGAAATGCATATTCAACAAGTTGTCCATCAATCAATTTATTTAACTCTTCTCTATTACTCAGTAAGAATGAATCTTTATTATATACATTAATATCAAACTCACTCACTTCACCCTTGATTGTATTTTTAATTTGATACATAGCAAAATCTGCATATCTCATTAATTCATCATAATTACATGAATCATAAGGATACCAAGAAACCCCAGCTGATGCCCTTATTTTAAATTCTGTTCCATCATGAAGTTTTAGTAATGTATTGCTCATCTGTATCTTAACAGAATTGATAATATCTCTTATACTCTCTTTACTCTCATATCCATATATAAACACATAAAACTCATCACCTGAAAGCCTAGAAACTATACCATTCCATGATATAAACTTTTTAAGTATACCTGCTGCACATCTAATGTATTCATCACCAGCATCATGTCCATATGTATCATTGATATATTTTAAATTATCTAAGTCCCACATAATAAAGGCTGCTACCTTAAGTTCATCTTTATTTTTAAATTTCTCTTGAATCTGTGAGTAAAATGCTCTTCTATTTAAAAGATTAGTTAAAATATCAAAATCTCTTTCGTATTCTATCTTCCTTTTCTCAATAAACTCTTTGGTTACATCTACAACAACACCAAGAACCTTTAGCTCATCTTCAACAATATTTAGTCTTACCCACTTAGACCTTTTATCTTCAGATTCAAATTTATATATGTACGTATTTTCTGTTTCATAACTTTCTTGTAAATATTCATCTAGCTCTTTTAGTTTTTTAAGAAACTTATCTTTTCTCACATAACCATATTCTTGAAATTCTTTTTCTGTAATAAATACATTAAAAAATTCTTTTGTACAAAAAACGCTCTCTGTATTTTTATACAATTCAAAAGCCCCAATAGGCATATCTACCATCTCAATAATCTGTGATAATTTTGAAGAAGAGTCTGCAACATTTGCACTAAGTATCTCTATAGCCGAAGATAATTCATCTATTTCAGATATATTTATCTTATCAAGATTTACTGGTTTTGATGGGTTACTATTTCTAACTTTTTTAGCTAGAAGAACAATTGGTTTTGTAAATAATCTTGATGCTATATAAATACCTACAAGTCCTATTGCTAAAGAAATTGCAATAGAAATTATAACTAACCTCTCAACTCTTTTTGAAAAAGACAAAAGACTTTTTTCCTCAATAATACCCAAAAGTGCCCAACGTTCATTTTCAAATGGAGTATTAGAGTTGTATAAATCTATATATTGTACACTAGCATAAATATTACCACAGCTATAATCATCCTCTTCATTTTTAATCTTATATACATTCTTATAAGATTCTTTCTGTTCTAAATTAGAATGTAAACCATCCCAAAATTTTTCTTTTAGTGAATATCCATTTGAAACTACATTTTCAAATGCCATATCATCATTCCTGTCTACACCTAAAATGTAATTACCTTTTTTATTACTATGTATCTCTGTATATGGCAGTAATTCACTTAAATAGTTTATACTTAAATCTATTCCAAGCACTCCATATACAGTTCCATCTTCATAAATAAGAGGAACTGAATATGTCATTACCTTATCTCCTGCATTTGTCAATAGAAACTGGCTTCCCCAGTAACCTAAATTAGAACTTGATACATTTGGGTTATCAATCGCTGCTCTAAATGGCTTGTAAAAAAAATTATCTCCCTTTCGTGTATTTTCACCTTTAAATGAAAATTTTGGAGCCCAATAACTATCCATAGATATTCCAAAGTTTCTTGCTATATCTGATGAGCCTCTCTCAATTAACAAATCAGAATTGTCATTTGGGTTAAATTTAGGGTCTAAATCTCTTATGTACAATCCAGTCTTGCTTACTTCACCTTTATTATTCATAGAATCATTTTCAATATTTTTATTACTTAAGATTATAAAAGAACCTGTCACAGAGTTTTTTCTCAAAATATATATCAAATCACTTGATATATTTTTTATAATCTCTTTGTTAATTTCTTCATTGTCACCTACATCCTTGATTGAAGCATTATTTTCATCCAAGACCTTCTTTACAGATGAATTAATTGCGGATTCCGTTTCACTTGTTTTTGACCATCTTTGCAACATCTCATTTTGTATATAGTTTTTACGATTAATTACTCTTTCATTTAAAATATCAAATGAGTTGTCATTTAACTTCTGAATAGTTCCTCCCCATAAAATTGTGGCACAAAATAAACTTGTTTGAATTAGCATAACAATAATTAGGGGAAATATCATCTTTTTCATTATTGAATTATTTTTTCTTAGATTGTTTTCCATACTTATTCCACCTATACCTTTGTGCATGTCGACACATTAACCGCCAATTCACCTACTCTTTTGTAGCATTTTCAAGCTCAGCCTTAAAATTTTTGAACCAAGTTTCAAAATTCTTGTCATTATTAAATTGTGTTACTGCATCCTTTTTAGAAGTTCCATTTTTTATTAATTCATTTATTTTATTTAAATCTTCTTTAGCTTTATCAAGCATTGAATATTCAAGAACTTGTCTAGCTTTAGTTCCACCATCAAAGGCTTTATTCGTATATAAATTACAACTATTAATTTGTTCAATAGATGAGACTAATGAGCCCTCAACTTTATCTGATACCTTTAAATCATCTTTTTTCATAACTTCTTTTATAACATCTAAATCATTTGTTTTTTTCTTCACTGGTAAGTATCCAGAAGAAATAGAGAATTTTATATTAGGTTCTTTATCTGTAAACCATTTTAAGAATTCTACTGATGCAAATTCTTCTTCTTTAGTGGATTTTGTTACAGCCATTCCTGCACCTTGTTGTACCGCATATTTTTCTTTTCCTTTAAAACGTGGAGCTTGAAAAACAGATGTTTCAATCTTATAACTCTCATTGTCATTTAACATTACTCTATCTGGGAAGTATGCTGCTCCTGAGCTAGAACCCACAAGAGCTAATATATCTCCTGTTTTTGCATCATCAGAACGAAACTTACCATAAGATGCGAAATATCCATTTATATATGGGACATAAAAATTATCCCATAATTTTCTCATAACTTTTTCATCAATATTTAATGTAACTTTTCCATCTTTAACAGAAAAAAGTTCTACTCCTAATTGTTTACTTCCTATAATAATATAATTTGCTAAAGCATCTCTTCCAAAAAATGCTTTACCATCATTAGGTTCTTTTGTTAAACTATCTGTCCATTCATAATATTTTTTTGATATTTCTGTTAATCCCTCTATTGTTTTTATATCATCTATATTTGAATTTGTAGCTTTGGCAAATTTATCCCAATCAGTCTTATTTATCATCAAAACCTCAGTCGATTTTGCAATTGGAAAAAGTTTAAATTCATCATTAGAATTTATTCTACCCTCTTCTACATATTCTTCTATATATTCATTTAGTTCCTCTTTACTTATATACTTGTCCATGTCCACTAGTAATCCTAATTTGTCCATTTCATAGGCAGTATCTGAGTATGCTGCAAATATATTTGGTACATCTTCAGAACCAACTTTTTTATTTGCAGAATCTAAAACCTTTTCTGATAAATCAACTACATTACCTTGACTAAACGCTTCAACAATAATTCCTTTTTCAGCACCTACAGTATCATTAAATTCCTTAACAAGCTTATCAAAAGCCATTTTTTGCTGTCCATTATAATAATGCCAAATTTCTATCGATGTCGGATTCTCTGGATCTAGCTTATAATTATCTTCCTTTTTCAGACTACATCCTGTAAGTAATAAAACAATCATTGATGTGATAATTAATTTCGCAAACTTACGCCTATTCATAAAATCTACTCCTTCAAATTTATAAAATTTATAATAGCATTAAAACTGCAACTTCACTATTTATATTAATTATAGAACGTTTACTGATATATTTAAACAGGATTAACAACATATTTAAAAGCAATTAAGAAACATATAATTACAAATATTGAAAATAAAGCTTTTACATAATTTTTATTTCTAAATGCCCCAAACGATACTAAACCTTGTTGAATAGCTACTGTAATCACTAAAAGTATCATTATTACATTAAGTTGAACTAACTTAAACAAATAAAGTAAAGAAAATATTACTAAAAGGACACATAACACAATACTAGACTTATTGATAATATCATCAATTTTATCTACCTTTTTAGCATTTTTATTAGTTTCCTTTAACTTTTCTTTATTTAAAGTCTCAACTTTTTTATTATACCTTTGTCTCGTTTTATCTTTATACTTTGTGTTTTTATTCTTATTACTCATTTGTTTCCTCACCCTCTATAAAATTTTTTAAATTGAGTTTTTATTGTTTAAACATTATATATTTAAGATACCATATATTCTTCAAAAAAGGTAACTTACTGTTCATCTATTTTTAATTTTAACACAAAAAAACTATCTCTTTTTAGAAATAATTCTATATTGAGATAGTTTGTTTAACTATTTATTTTCACCAACATTTTCTACATTATCATATTTACTATCAACTAAGACTATATCAACTCTCCTATTTTTTGACCTACCATCTTGAGATGAATTTTCTGCTATTGGTCTAAATTCGCCATATCCTACAGCAGACAACTTATCTGGTGCTATACTTGCACTATCAATAAGAAGTTGAACAACATTAGTTGCTCTCATAACTGATAAATCCCAATTCGACTTAAATTCAGAATTTTTTATAGACATATTATCCGTGTGACCTTCTACTCTTATGTAACTGTTCATTTCATTTAGCATCTTACCTATTTGGATAATCTTATCTCTAGAATTACTCTTTACAATTGCTTTTCCAGTATCAAATAATATAGTATCTTTAAGACTTATTACCAACCCTCTATCTTGAGCTTTTAATGATACTGAATTTGCCATACCATTTTCGTTTAAATACTTTTGAATTTCCTCTCCTACTTTTTTAAACTCAGCATTTTGTAAACTATCTAAATTACTACTCCCTGGTTCAACTACTGGTTCCATTTGGCTTTTACCACCTTCAATAACTCCTGAAGAACCACCAAAAGCAGAATTTAGAGATTCAGATAATTGTTTATATTTCTCTGCATCAACATTACTCATAGAATACATTATGACAAAGAAAATCATAAGTAGTGTTATGAGGTCTGAATAAGTTAAAAGCCATCGCTCATTGTTTTCTTCTTTTTCATCTTCATCATGTAACATAAATATTCCATCCTTATTATATTATTCAGTTCTACCATCAGTTTCTTCAAGTTCAATTAATTCTTTTGAATTTAAAAATATTTTTAATTTTTCTGTCATTAAATTAGAATTGTCACCCTCAAGTATAGATAATATTGCTTCTATTACCAAAAGTCTTTCATTTATTTCTTGTTGATTTATAGCCTTAAGTTTTGATGCTACTGGTATCCATATTAAATTGGCAGAACCAACACCATACAATGTAGCTAGAAATGCAACAGATATTTGAGGTCCCAGTGCATCTGGGTTACTCGAAAGATTACCTAAAATATGTACTAATCCCATAACTGTACCTATTATCCCCAGTGTAGGTGCAAATCCCCCTGCTGAATCAAATATTGATATACCTTCTTTATGTCGTTTTGATGTTACTTGTATCTGCGATTCCAAGATATTTCTTATAGTAGCTGAATCGACTCCATCTACCATAAGTTCAAGCCCCTTTCTAATAAAAGGGTCTAAGTCATCATTCTCACTTATTTCTTTATCAATGCTAAGAAGCCCCTCTTTTCTAGCTTTAATTGCAATTTCTTTAAAATAGATTATATTTTCTACATTATTAGGTTTTTTATTTTTAAAAGCTAATAACATTATCTTTATTGACTTTTTAAATACAGGGAATGGTGTTGATGCTCCAACGGCACCTATAGTTCCACCAAAAACAACAAGTGCTGATGAAAATACAAATAGTGCTCCAACGTGTCCTCCATCAATAACAAAAGCAACCACTAAAGACGCTATTCCCACTATGAAAAAAATTAAAGTTGTCATCTATTTCCTCCTTTCTTTAGTTTTACTTGATAAATTACTTTTATTAATAGACACTACAAAAAGACTACCTTTAACAAGAATAGCCTTTAATAATTGGCGGAGAAGGAGGGATTCGAACCCTCGCACCGGTTACCCAGCCTAATCCCTTAGCAGGGGATCCTCTTGAGCCACTTGAGTACTTCTCCAGATTGTCTGTACTAGTAAATTATATAATAAAATTATATTTTAGTCAATTATTTTGTAACATTTAAGTCATTTTGAATTATTAAATATCTATTTTTACTTTTTTGCTTAAATGTAAGTTTCAAATATGGTAAAATTATCTTGCATAATACTTATAATATTATTTGATAACTATACATACATTAACAAATATACATAAATCCTGACTTAATCATAAGTTATGCCAAAATCTAAAATAATATTAACCCAAGGAGGATATTCCATGCTACCACAAGAAAGATACGAGAAGATTTTAAGTATTCTCGAATCAGATAATATAATTAAAATAAATGACATCGTTCAAATGTTTGACATATCAATAGAAACTGCACGAAGAGATTTAGCTCATATGGAAAGTATTGGGCTTTTAAAAAGAGTCTATGGTGGTGCTATACCAGTTATAGCAAGTAGTGTAGAACTCAACTATGTTAAAAGAAAAAAAATAAACTCAAATGATAAAAAACAAATTGCCATAAAATGCAGTGAGTTTATAAATACAAATGATACTATTTTTATGGATACTGGAACTACTGTCCTTGAAGTTTCAAAAAATTTAAAAGATAAAAAAAATCTAACTGTAATAACCAACTCAATTTTAGTGGCAAATGAACTTATGAATACTAATATAAAAGTATACGTGCTTGGTGGTTATCTTAGAGAAACTGAAGGTTCTTTTTCTGGTCCACTTACACTGTCAGCTATTGAACAGTTTAATGTTGATAAAGCTATTTTAGGTGCTGGAGGTATCACTCTTGAAAATGGTATTTCTGACTATCATTTAGAAGAGGCACTTGTTAGAAAAAAAATGATTGAAAGGTCTAGAAAATCCATCGTGGTTGTTGAACCTCCTAAGTTTGGTATAAATTCATTTGCATCAGTTGCTCCTATAGAACATATAGATACTATTATTACATCTTCTAGTATAGACCATGATATAATAATAGAATTTTCTCAGAGAGGAATACCTTTAGTCATAGCTGATAATTAGTTCATATGATTGGTTTTTTATTCCTTGATATAATAGATTAAAGTTAAGGAGCCAAATAATTATTTATTTAGCTCCATTTATATCTAAACAATACTTTATGTTTTTTATTATGTTACTATTTTGAGATTAGTTTAATACTTTC
Organism: Clostridioides sp. GD02404; assembly: GCF_045898275.1. Lineage (NCBI taxonomy): Bacteria > Bacillati > Bacillota > Clostridia > Peptostreptococcales > Peptostreptococcaceae > Clostridioides > Clostridioides sp. GD02404. The sequence goes on along the minus strand of NZ_JBJOCA010000002.1, from coordinate 147,890 downwards.
AATTACTTCAATGTTTATGCTACTTTATTATTTTGAACTATTTAATTATGTTATTAGTCATTTGATTTTTTAATTTAAAGTGACTTAAATTCTGTTTAAGTACTACTCGTTTCATACAACATCTTTCTTCACTCTAATATTTTGTTCTTCTTCTAAAGTTAAATCTTTTGTCATCACCATAGCAAGTGCAATTGCCAATACTCCACCAATCAACTTTCCAATTACGACAGGTGTAATCATCTCTGGTACTACTCCTGCTGTAAATCCTAAATGGTCTCCTAGAGCTGCTGTAGCACAAACCAACCATGCAGTATTCACTACTTTCCCTTTTGGACTCATATCCTTCATCATTTTATATACTGGAATACTATTAGCTAAAGTAAACACTAATCCTGCTGCACTAGTTGCATCCATGCCTAATTTTTCACCCACCATTGTAAGTGGTTTATTAAGAACTTTAACTAACAAATGCAATATTGGAAAAGTACCTAATAATACTATTGCAATACTTCCAATAACTTGAATCCCTTCTCTTATTGGTGTCATTCCTTTTATGAGTACTATGCCTGTTATTTCTTGAAATGCAGCTGCTCCCAATCCTACTGTTATCAATATTGATATAAACTTCCCAAAGACTAATGACCCATTTATCATGAGTGTAGAGTTAAATTTTAATCCTATAGCTAGTATCATTGCCAATATTATCACTGGTATCATATTTATAATTACCATTGATAAATTAAACCCTGCTATTAATCCTCCTACAACACCTCCAAAAGGTATTGTTATTAATCCTATTAGTAATCCTTTTGCAAAAAAGGGTCTATCTTCATATTCTATAAGACCTAATCCTACTGGGATTGAAAATACCAAAGTACATCCAAGCATAGATGACACAACTAATCCCGCAAGCATTCCTGCCTCTTTATTATGTGCAAGTTCCATAGCTAATGGATACCCTCCCATATCATTTGCTAAAATAGTAGCAAACATAGATGGGTCTGCTCCACAAAGGTTGAAGATTGGTATTATCATAGGACCTAACACATCTGAAATGACTGGAGCTAAACAAACTATACCAACCATTCCTAAAGCTAATGGCCCCATTGAATTAAATCCTTCTTCAAATTGCTCTCCAAGCCCAAACTTATTCCCAATTATTCTATCTAACGCTCCTAAAAGCACACCCACAGCCATTATGTATAATATAATTTTATCAAAGGGCATATTTAGTTCCTCCTGTATATGTAAAATTTTCTGTTGCACCTTAATTAGCACACAATCTTTTGGTATCGTTTTCCCAATTCATAGCTCTTTTTACTGCCTGATTCCAGCCAATTAATATTTCTTCTCTTTTTTGTTCAGTCATATTTGGTATATATTTTTTACTTATTGTAAATTCGCTTCTAATCTCATCAATACTATTCCAAACACCACATGAAAGACCTGCCATATAGCCTACACCAAGTACTGTTGTTTCAGTGTTTTCTGCAATTTCAATTGGTATATCTAATATGTCAGATTGAAATTGCATGGTAAAATTATTCTTAGTAATTCCACCATCTACTCTCAACATTTTTATATTTTTACCTGAGGCTAAATTCATGGAATCAACAACATCCTTAACTTGAAGTGCAACAGATTCAAGAGTTGCCCTTACTATATGCTCTTTTTTAGTACTTCCTGTTATTCCAACCATTGTACCTCTAGCATATTGGTCCCAATAAGGTGCTGCAATACCTGCAAACGCTGGCACAAAATATACACCACCAGTACTTGTGATTGAATTTGCCATATCATCAGTTTCAGAATAATTTTTTATGACTCCAATTCCATCTCTAAGCCATTGTATCGCCGCACCTGCTATATATACACCTCCATCATAAGCATATGTAACTTTATCACCTATCTTCCAAGCAACAGTTGTCAATATACCATTACCTGCTATATTTAACTCCTCACCTATATTCATATATAAGAAACATCCTGTGCCATAAGTATTTTTTACCATACCTGGTTCAAAACATCCATTACCAAATAAAGCTGCTGGTTGGTCAACCATTGATGCAGTAATTTTTATAGAGACACCACAAAATGCCTCCTTATTTGTAGTTCCGAAATCTCCACTGGTAGGCATTATATCTGCTAAAATATTTCTAGGTATCCCTATAATATCAAGTAACTCTCTATCCCAATCCATATCTCTTATATTAAAAAGCATTGTTCTTGCTGCTGTGGATACATCAGTTAAAAAAGATTTTCCTCCTGTCATTTTCCAAATTAGCCAACTATCTAATGTTCCTGCAAGCACTTCTCCATTTTTTATTTTTTCCTTTACACCTTTTACATTGTCTATTACCCATCTAATTTTTGTGCCTGAGAAATATGGGTCTATAATTAGCCCAGTCTTATCTATTATTTTATTTTCTAGACCTGGCACCCTCTTTAAATTTTCCACATAATCATAAGTTCTCCTACACTGCCATACAATAGCATTATAAAGAGGCATACCTGTATTTTTATCCCATAGCATTACTGTTTCACCTTGATTATCTATACCAATTCCTTTTATGTCACTTTCATTGATTCCACTTTTAAAAGCTTGCTGTAATACATTATTACTTACAGTCTTTGTATTATTCCAAATTTCTATAGGGTCATGTTCGACGTATCCAGATTGTGGATATATTTGAGTATGTTCCATATAATCACTAAAAACAAACTCTGATTTTTCATTTATTAATACTGCTCTTGTTCCTGTTGTTCCTTGGTCAATTGCTAATACATATTTCACTTTAAACGTCCCCCTTATTTTTCAGAATTAATAAATTCTTTTTTATTTTTTGAATATAAAATCTATTCAAGTTATTTATATTTTATATCATTCTGTGGATTTATACAATATTTATTACAATATTTTTTGTATTTTTTAATTAAAATGATTTTAAAAGTATTTTAATTAAAATATTATTGCAATATTTACTATTTTATTCTATAATCTAGTTAAATTAACACATAAACTTATAACATATACACACAAACAGTCATAAAGAAATTAAAATTAAACTTTGAGGAGGATTTACAATGAAAAAAACATATCTATTTAGTCCTGGACCAGTAATGGTTACAGATAGGGTTAGAAATTCACTTCTTCACTATGATATATGCCATAGAGGGGATGAGTTTATGGATTTATTCAAGGATACGCAGAAGAAAATCAATAAATTATACAACGCAACTTCTGATTACTACTCATTAGTTGTATCTGGCTCTGGAACATCTGTAAATGAATGTGTATTGTCTTCTATATTCAATAAAGAAGATGCTGTTTTATTAGTTAGCAATGGTGTTTTTGGGGAAAGACTAGAAGAAATATTATCTGCTTATAATGTCAAAACATATAAGCCAAAATTTGAATGGGCAGAATATCCAGATATAGACATTTTAGAAAAATACATAATTGAGAACCCTGATATAAAAGTAATTGCCATGGTATTTCATGAAACTAGCTCAGGTATGATAAATCCAGTTCCTGAACTAGGAAAACTTGCTAAAAAGTACAATAAAATATTTTTTGTGGATGCAATAAGTGCTTCTGCAGGAGAATATATTGATGTGGATGAGTTCAATATAGATATAATAACTGGTGTTGGTGGTAAAGCCCTTGGTGCATTTCCAGGATCTGCATACATTTGTGCTAAAGAAAACATTTTACAAAATATTAAAGAATATCAATGTAAAAATGTGTACCTTAGTCTTTATAAACACTACAAACTTGCAAAATCATCCTCTCAAACACCAAATACACCTAATGTCACTTTAATATTTGCTCTTAATGAAGCTTTAACTGAGTTTTTAGAAGATGACAATAAAATAGAAAGATATAGAGAATGTTCTGCTATTTTAAGAAATGGAATGGAAGAACTAGGTCTAACATTTTTACTTCCAGATAAGTATATGTCTAATACAGTTACCTCTGTGTTTTTGCCTAAAGAAATAGATATAAATGAGTTTATATTGGATTTAGAAAGGGAAAATGGTTATGTAGTATATCCTGGAAAAGGCAAATTCTTAGATGCTAATATCTTCCAAGTCGCAAACATGGGAGAAATATATCCAGAAGATTGTTACAAATTTTTAGATGTCTTAAAATCAAAACTAGAAATTAAAAAAGCTATGTAAATATTTATAAAATTGACTTATATTACTGTTTCGAATTATTGCAAAATCCTGTTTTATCATAATAGAAAAATTTATTTAAGCATGGAGTAAACATTTAATACCATTTCGTTTTAATGCTCTTTAATCTTTATTGATTAAATTCTATAGTATATCAGTACGAATCAAATAGACTGACTTTTTTAAATTTTCATTTAATAAATTAGATTTTATATTTTCTATAAGGGTGAACTCTAAATATATAAAGTTCACCCTCATATTAAATTTTATATTGATGCAATTTTATATTTTTAATACAATCATTTTTAGATTTAGTTATCTTATATTTTTAATACAATCGTTTTAGATTTGGTTATTCTATATTTTTGATACAACATTTTTACATTTAACTATTTTATATTTTAATATAATCGTGTTTACATTTAATGTTATTTTTCAAGCTCATCAAAGTAATTATATACAACAACTTTACCTGTTTCTTTATCTGTTGTCTTTATAATCCCTTTCGCTCCATTTACTTCTTCTTTTGTAAATTCATCATCTAACACAACTTTAAATTTATCTTCCTTCCCATATCCTTGTTGGAATTCATCTCTTAAAATTGCATTTTTTTCTTCTTTTGGCTTCAATTCAAATTCGATTCCAGATTTCATCTCATCGAAATAGTTTAATACTACTACTTCATTATTCACTTTATTAGTAGTCTTTATAATCCCTTTTGCTCCATTCACTTCTTCTTTTGTAAATTCATCATCTAATGTTATATTGAATTTGTCCTCTTTTCCATACTCCTCTTGAAAATCTCTTTTCATCTCATTGTATTTAGTCTCAAATTCCTTATTATCATTTAATTCCATAGCTGATACATTTGTCAATGATACTCCTATCATCATAATTGTTAATGCTGAGACTACACCAGTTTTAAATTTTTTTACTTTCATATCTTACCTCCTAAATTAAATATTCTCAATGCAATTATATAAAGAAAGTCATAAGTTTTACAGTTTCATTCTTGTAACTAAAATTACTATTATGTAACCAAACTTTTCATTTCAACTATTCCTTAAAAATCACTTTTTTGAGGAATAGTTGAAATGAAATAATAAGATTTTTATGTTTATTAATAGCCTTAAAATTAGATTAATCAAATATCTTTTTAATAAAATAAAAAGTTTGTATATACTTCAAGCTAACTTATTTACTTAAAATCTTATAATAATCAACTCTAAAATATCTATCTATTCTAGCAACAGTTCATTTATTTTTACTATACAAAATATATCAAACATACTAAGCATAATTTTCTAAATATTTTGAAAATACATACCCCATCTTAGTATATATATTTACATTTTCAAAAAAAGTTTTAAATAACGTTATATTTTTTACAACAGTTTTGTAATTAAAAACATATTGAAGCTAAAATTAAATGTACTATATACTATAAATATGTCGACAAAATAAATTAAAAAAGGAGAGATAGAAGTGAAAAAAAATCTATTAATAGTAATATGCTCAGTTGTCTTAGTGTTATCAAGTATAATTACTATATTTGCATATTCCAATATCAAGAATAATAAACTAGTTTATTCTAATATGGTAGATAAAAAAATTCAAAATAATGTAAAAGAAGTTTTAGAAGAAAATAAGGTTAGTAAACAAGACATAGATACATTCATTAAAGCGATTAATAATTATAACAAACATCAAGTTAAAATACTCCAAAATAATATAAACATATCTAAATCAGGATATTCTTCAACTGATGAAAAACAAGTTCCATACAACCTTGAAAAACTACAAGATAATTGGATAAAAAAATACACTGATTATATGGACGTAAATTGTAGAATAACAGCTTTTAGACTTTTCAAAGATTTTATAAATTCAAATAAGAAATTTACTGGAGACTCTATTGATTTAAATATAGACTTAGATACTATAACGAACAATAAAGATGCTAAATTTAGTCCCAAAGATGTAGAAAAATTTATTAACTTTTTTTCTGCAATACCAACTAAAGACACAGATGACATAAGCAAAAATGCAGAACAAATAAAAAGTGAATGGAAAAAGAGAAAAATATCTTTTAGAGATAATAAAAATATGTCTATTATAAGTGGATTTATTCGCTATCCAGAAACTAAAAATGTATTTATAGGTCATACAGGTATATGTATTAAGACTAGTAATGATATTTTATTTATAGAAAAGTATGGAGTTACAGCTCCTTATCAAGTTACTAAATTTAAAAGTAAAAAAGATGTAAAGAATTATATGTTCAATAGATTGAAAATGTCAGAAGGAGGAGGAGAATTACTTGACCCAATAATAATGGAAAATGATAAACTTATGAAGTAATTGCTTTAAACACAAAATAATATTTCTAATTACTAAATTAACATAAGAACATACAAATAAAATATATTAGTTTTAATTTCCATTATTATTTTAAATTAGTCAAACTTACAAAAGACTGTAGATAAATTTATTTTATACAAACTTATCTACAGTCTTTTATGTGAATATCGCTAAAAAATATTATAGTTATTTATTTCCTCTGCACAATGAGAATCTGACCCTAGAACTAGCGGAATATCATATTCTTTTACTAATTTTAATAAGTATCCATCTATATAAGGTTCTTTACAGTACTCTTTTCTATTACCAGAAACATTGTAGTCAAGTTCATATCCTTTTTCTTTGACTAACTTTATTAAATCTTCAAGAATCTTATTTCCTTCATAATCATATGGGAATACTTGATTAAACTTTCTAACTAAATTTAAATGCCCTATTCTTCTTGGCTTATATATTCCTAAATCCGAATTTACAGCTTTTATCAACGTCTCATAATACTTATTATAAACATCTTCAATACTTCCTAGTTTGTCAATCAAATTTTGAAACTCTTCCACACTATAATCCACACAATAATAACCATCATCAATCTTAATTATATGTACTGATAAAAGAGAATCCTCTAATTCTTCTCCATATTTATCTAAGTTTTGTTTTATTCCTTCTTCATACCCTTCTATAAAATCTACTTCCGACCCTACATTTATCTTAATTTCATCCTTATATTTTTCCTTCAATTTCTTAACATCATTGAGATACTTTGGTAAGTCTTCAATACTCATACAACTATCATTTTCAGGAGCAGGGTCTTTAAATCCATCTGCATATGGAAAATGCTCTGTAAATGTCATTTCTGTTATGCCAACAGCAATTGCTCTTTGTATATATTTTTTAAAATCATCCTTACTTCCATGAGGACAATAAGGCGAATGTATATGACCGTCTTTCATAAATAACTCATCTCCTTTTTAAATAAAAACTTCTTATAAACATATAAATTCTTTAAACTCTAAAATAAAATCTTTTAATCATACTAATCTTTATTATATCTAATATCGAAGTAATTTTAAACAGTCTTAAGAGTATCTTAACATTAATATTCGTTTTAAATAGTAATACACAGTATATTAACATTGAACACCCCAATTTTACAGTAAAATTTACTCATTAAGATATATTACAAATTTAACAGAAATTTCAATAATTAAATATCAAAAACGTAAAAATCGCCTATATCAAATATATAAGCGATTAATCATATTTACATATGTTTTTTGGCCTCTAGCAACATCTTATTAGCTTCTTCCATACACTCTATAGCTTTTTCAATACTCTTTGCTGTCTCTTCTTTTCCAATTGCTCTAGCCTTTTCAACCCACTCTCTAAATCCTTCTTCATGAGTTTCATTGTGATTTATCCAATGTACTAAAAGTATTTTTAAAGTTTTTTCATCCTTAGACTCTGATGATTCCTCATGACTATGTTCGTGGTCGTGGTCATGAGCATGGTCATGTGGATGTTCATGACATATATCTCCATGAATATGTTCGTGGCAGTGGTCATGGTCATGATTGCCATGATGATATCTTACAATCTCTCTATCAAAAATCATTAGTTATTCCCCCTGTTATTTTATATTAAATTCTTTCTTTATAAGACTTACAGAATCTTTTACAAGTAGTGCTAATGGTTTACCTTCTAATCCAACTAACTCTATATTTTCAGGCATAATAGGTAACAGTATCTTTAGTGCCTCACTATCTGCAATAGCTTCACTTATATTACAAGTAACTTCTCCCATCATAGAATTAGGTATTATTACAGAAATAGGTGCAACTACTATATTTGCTTTTTTGGCTGACACTACTATAGCATTTTCCCCTGTAGCTCCTTTATTAGCATGAGCTTTCATCATAGAACTAGTTGCTATAGAATTAGTCCCTAGTGCATAAATTTCTACATATGTAGGTAATTCTTCTCTCAGAGAAGAAACTATCTGGGCTCCAATACCTCCACCCATTCCATCTATCACTGCTATTATCATATGAAATTCCCCTATTAATTAATTTTCTTGTATTATTATCTTATGGTCCATCAATCTTATTTCTTTAATTATCCCATCTATTATCTTTTGCTCTCCTAATAAATCAGTTAAATAAATCTTTCCATCACAAGGGTCTATATTAACCACATTTTCCATAACCTTTTCTAACTCATTATTACTTTTACAAATGAAAGCTGATGATTCACACATATAAATCTCCTCCTAATATGATTTTTATTAAAAATCAAAAAAAGATTTCCTTAGGTATTTCAATACACCAAAGAAATCTTCATGATTTCAATTTTCGTATATTATTATACCTTAAGTATAGCACTTTAATTTATATAAAGTCAATTAAAGTTAACGCTTTTTATTGTACTCTTCATTCTTATATTTTTCATATAATTCTTTAGCTAATTGCTTCTCATAATCAGTCAAATCTTCCTCTACAAATTCAACATTAAATTGGTCAGCTAATCCTTTTACTATGTTTTCTTGCAGAGTATCTATGTCTATTTTTTTGCCAAGTTCATTTTCTATTCCACTAGCCTTCTTAGCTGTAAACTTCATAGCCCTTTCCTTGAGTTCTGGTGTTTTAGTTTTTATTAATTTGAATAATTTTTCTACATCGAAATTCAATATTATTGAGCCATGTTGCAATAAAACTCCATCTTTTCTGCTTTGAGCACTTCCAATAACCTTCTTATTATTAATGGTAACTTCATATGATGCATGTGCATTAAAACATGCAGCTGATATATTTTCCCTACTTATTCTCTCGCCTTTATTTAAATTATCAGTTTCTATACCACCCAAATTCAAGCCTTTAACTAGACCTTCACTTATATATCTATAAGATAGATTAATACTCTTATCTATTAAAGGGTTCTCTTCTCCTATAATTATACTATAAGTTAGCTCATTATCATGTAATACAGCCCTTCCCCCTGTAATTCTTCTGGTGTAATCTATATTCATACATCTACACTTATCCAAATCTATCTCATCTTCCAATTTCTGAAAATATCCTATACTTAAACAAGCTGGCTTCCATGTATAAAATCTAAGTGTTGGCTTATTATGTCCTTTCTTATATGCAGTAAATATAGCTTCATCAATTGCCATATTCATTGCACCATCATATGATTTATTATGTATAACTCTCCACTGATTCATGATTATTACGCCTCCATCTTTAGTACAAATATATCCTAGAAATCATTTATAAATTTATTTCTTTTATAGCTAAATCTATCTCACTTTGATTTAAAGGTCTTGAATAGTTGTATATAGTACTTCCTGGTCTTTCATTATAATATGGTCTATTGCAATCCTTACATCCTCTTATTTCAAAAGGATAACCTTTGTTTATGTCTTTTATAATATCATTATCAAGTTTGATATTATCTAAATATCCATTTTTAAATTCAAAACATTCTTTTGAATAGCCTTTATTTATCATATAAGACATTAATTGTACTCTTCTATAACTTTCTATATTTGGTTGGCTTATTTTTTCCATTTTAGTTCCTCTAACTGGAGTAAATGCAAATAAGCTAATCGTTATGTTATTTTCATTTAAATAATTATATAGATTATATATATCCTCATGACTTTCACCCATCCCAACTATTATATGAGTACTTATTTTATTAGGATATGATTTTGACATCTCAGTTATAAACTTTAACTTCTCATCATAATTATTTCCTTTTATTTTTTCATACAATTCTTTATTTGCTGCATCTATTGCTATTCCTATTTTATCTACTCCTGCTGAAAAAAACTTATTTATTTCTTCATCACTCTCTAACTTTGCAGACAATGAAATTGGCATATCTATTTTTTCATTTATATAATTTATAAAATCTAAAACAGACTTATGAGCTTCTTCACTTGCCATTGATTGAATACATATTCTCTTTATATTTTTCTTTTTATAAATTCTTAAAGCATCCAATATTTCTTCTTTAGAAAACTCTGGCCAAACTACTCTTGATAACTTATCTTTTCTAGTGCTACTTTCTATTGATTGAGAACAAAAACTGCATTTGTTTATACATTTTTCTCCAATCATTATATATGCTGTAGTAGGAGGTATATCGCTTTTTTTGTTTAATATCCCAAGTTCTATCGCTGTCCCAGATGATAGTCTAATCATAAAACGCAACACTCCTTACATTCAGTTATTATCATATTCATTTCTATAGCCTTATTCTTAGCAGATTTTGATGGTAATACTATTCTATTAACTCCACACATTATAGATAGCTGATCTAACTCTTTTCTATATGTTCCTCTTGGTCTCATACAACCTAGATTAATTTCAGTATTTGGTAAATTAATTCTAGCTTCACATAAGATATCTGCTACTTCTTCTAGCTCAGGAGACTCTACATTCTCATACTCAGTCCCTTTTGTTGGAATAAGTACTATAAATGTAAGTTTATTAGGAGGATTTTTTTGTAGGTATTCTATAATTTCATATTCACCCTTTATTTGCCCTCCTTTTAAACCAATACATATATGTGGTGCTACTTCTGTATTTTCTCTTATTGTATTGTAAGCTTCAATGTAGTCTTCTTTACTCTTTTCAATCTTATAAACTTCTCTTATTGTTTCTCTATCAAATACTAAATCAAAAGAAACTACATCTAAATACTTACACAACTCTATAATTCTATCTTTGTCCATAAGCCCTAAATGAGCATTCAATCTATATCCCTGCTCTTTTAAATCTTTAATAGCCTTGATATGAGTATTTATTGGTACATCTCCTTCATAGCTACAACCACCACTTAATAAAAAACTAGTTATATTTCTTGATTGTACTTTTTCTTTATAATCTTCTATTGGCACCATATTGTTTAAGTAGTGACCATTACAATGAGCACACTTTAAGCTACATTTATTACTTGTAGTACTAAGTGCTAATGTCTGATTAGGATAAGCAAAGTCTATTTTATTACCAAAATTATTTAGTCTAATATCAAAAGCGATTTTCATTTTTTCAGATAAATTTTTATTCATAATTTATTCCTTTTAAGTTATGTTTTACTCTTCAAGTAATCTTTTTGCTGTTGGAAACTGCTCTATATTTGTATGTGGTAAGAAGCATGCAGATATAAATTCATCCATATAGCTTGGATATACACTAAGTTCAACATAAGTCATCTGATTACCTATTTCTTCAAGCTTATTTTTTGCATCTTTGCTTATAAGAGCTAAGTAGGAACCAACAAGCGAACTATTTCCAATATAAGTGAATTTTTCTCTGTCAATATCAGGAAGTAATCCTATAATTATTGAGTTTTCTATGTCTAAGTTATTTCCTATACCACCTGCTATATAAACTCTATCTAATATGCTAAAGTCCATACCTAAGCTATCTACAAGAGTATATGCACCTGAATATATAGCTCCTTTAGCTCTTATAAAGTTATCTATATCAACTTCATTTACTACTATATCATTTTCTAAGTCAAATTCTTCTTTAAATGCTAATACATATTCTCCTATCTCATGCTCATTAAATCTAACTCTCTTATTATCTAAATCTCTGTATATCTTACCTCTTCTATCTATTACACCTTTAGTAATCATTTGGCAAATTAAATCAATTATACCAGAACCACATATACCAACTGGAGCACATTCATCAATAATCTTTAGTGTTGGCTCTAGAGTTTCTTTATCAATAGCTACTTTTTCTATTGCTCCTGCTGATGCTCTCATTCCACAGCTTATACCTCCACCCTCAAAGGCAGGTCCTGCTGAACATGCACAACTCATCATATAGTCTTGATTACCAAATACTATCTCTCCATTAGTTCCTAAATCTATAAATAAAACATTTTCTTCACTTGACCATATACCTGCTGATAATACACCTGCTGTTATATCTCCTCCTACATAACTTGCAACAGATGGAGCTAAGTACACATATGCACTATCATTTACGAAAAGACCCACATTTTCACCCATAAGTTTTGGAGATTTTAAAAATGGAGGTATGTAAGGCTCTTGTCTTAAGAAGTCTGTATACACACCTAAGAATAAGCTTGTCATGGTTGTATTTCCAGCAGCTACTAATGTAACTACATCCTCTTTATTTATGCCATTTCTTTCGTATATTGTTTTCAATAGAGGATTTATAGTTTCTTCAACTATAGCCTTATTAAGTGTCTCTAACCCATTTTTCTTAGTTGAATATATAATTCTATTTATAACATCTGCCCCATATTTTATCTGTGCATTTCCAGAAGAAGCTTTATCTACTACTTCTTTTGAATATAAGTCAACTAGACATACAACTACTGAAGTTGTACCAATATCTATTGCAACTCCATACAATGAATTTTCTTTGTTGCCTTCTTCTATATTTATAATTGTAAGCTTCTTTTGTTTTTGGACATAAGTTATTGTAACTTTAAAATCACTCTTTCTAAATATTGTTGGCATCTTTCTAAGTATATCTAGTCTAAAATCGATTTCATTATATCCTAAATTATTTCTAACATATCTCTCTAATCTATCTACATCACTTATATTATCGTCTAAGTTCGGTTCTTCCATTTCTATGTATTTCTTTTTTATATTTGTTTTAAATTGAAGATTATGCTCTTCAATTATCTTTTTAGCTCTTTCAAAAATTTCTCTATCTTCTTTTTTATTACTACCTTCTATCTTCATACCATGCATAGAAGATGATAGTTTAGAAGGAACTTCAATTTCTATATCTGAAACTACTTTTGTACAACAAGCTAATATATAACCTTGCTCCCACTCGTCATCCGTTATATGTCTTGTTTTTTCTGTATCAACTTTCCCATTCAATAATTTTACCTTACATTTACCACAGGATACATTTCCATTACAAGGAGCATCTATAAATACATCTGCATTTCTTGCAACTTCTAATAACACATCCCCCTCATTGCAATAAACTTCTTTATTGTTTGGTGTAAAAGTTACTTTTATCATACTATCCCTCCCAATTTGTTCTATATATTATAAAAGGAAAGTATAGCTAAATTTGCGTGCACTCAAATTTTACTATACTTTCCCCAATTATAATAATATACTAATCTTTAATTATTCTAATCCAGCCTCGTATTCTTTATCACTTAATAACGTATCAAGTTCAGCAACATCAGCTAGTTTTACTTTTAATATCCAGTTTTCATATGGGTCTTCATTTATACATTCTGGCTCATCTTCTAATTTTTCATTAACTTCTAATACCTCACCATTAACAGGAGATATTAAGTCAGAAGCTACTTTAGAAGATTCAACTACTCCAAAATCTACTCCCTTAGTTACAGTATCTTCTACTTCTGGTGTTTCAACAAATAATATTTCTCCTAATTGATCTTGAGCATAATCTGTTATACCTATATATACAACATCTCCATCAATTACTTTCACCCACTCATGATCTTTAGAGTATTTTAATTCTGGTAATAATTTCATTTCGATAGACCCCCAATATTATATTATTGATTAAATTATTTAAATCATATTAATATTATATCACACTATTTTAAATTTTCCATCAATTACATTACACTTTCCATAGCTAATGCTGGATGACCTTTTTCTTCTAAGAAAGCTAATACGCCTTCAGAATCGTCAGCTATAGTTTCATCACAAACCATATCACAGAAATTTTCTATTCCAGTCATTTCTTTAACTGTAGCATTTAATTTATCAGCTACATAATCTTTTAATTCTTTTGGCATCCAAACTATTCTTTCTGGTCCACCTTCTGCATAAGCAAACTTTTTAGAAGATATGAAATGTCTTCCATGTCCCATGAATCCTGGAGTTTGAACTCCTCCACCTGTCATAGAAGCAAGTTCTCCGAAAGTCATACCAACTGGAGTAACACTTGGGAACTCTCTATTAACTACAACAAATCCATTTGCTTCTGGCATTATACCACAGATACACTCGAAGCATCCACAAGAAGTCATAGGGTCTTCTAATATAGAGTATAATGTAACAGCTTCAACTGCACCTTGAGATATTTGGTTTACAGTTTCATTTACTGAATTCCATACACCTGTTCTATCGTCTAAGCACTCGCCTTTTTCTATTGGTTGACAAGGACCTGTTGGGTCTAGTTCTTTAGTAGCCTTAGCATCTAACCAGCTAACTGCTCCACAAAGACCAAGTCTTTCAGGAGTAACAACACAAACGTGAGCTGGTGCAAATGATTGACATAAGTTACAAGAATAGAAAGTATCAACACTTTCATCAATTAATGAAGCTAATCTTTCATCTCTAGCATTGTACTTAGCTATTGCTTCACCTTTTAATTCAGAAACTTTTTCAGCATCTGTAATTATAGTTATTTCACACTTATCAACTACTGATTCAAATTCATCTAACATCTTAGCATATAAAACTTCTCCTATATGCTCAAGTCTAAATCCTTTATCAAATGCATCTTTAGAGATTCTTACCCAAGCCATATCTCTTTGTCCAACGTGCATTACACCTTCTATATAGTTTAAGAAGTAGTGGAAACGTCTCTCAAGAACTGGCTCGAAATCTTCTTGCATGTTTTTACCAGCTATCTTAACTATTACAGCAAGTGGTAATCTCAATACACCATCTGCCTCAACTTCATCTATATTTGGTCCTATTATTTCTATCTTATGGTCTTCAACTTCTGCTGCTTCTTTCTTAACAACAAGTTCCCAAGCTTCAGTTCTATTTCCACCAAACTCAGCAAACATATCGCTCTTTCTAATTCTCTCACCTTCAAATGCTGCTGCAAATGAAACTGGTATAGGTATTTCAGTAACTTTTATTTTTATTCCTCTAGCTTCTAATGAAGTAGCTACTATCTTATCGTAATCTTTTTGAGTTAATAAGTTCATTGGAACTTCAAGAACTGTTTGGTCAGTTACAACTGGGAATCCTAAAGCTATTGCTCCAGCACCAGCAGATACAACTAATTCACTTAATGGTCCAAATGCATTAACAAATGCAGGAACTCTATTAGATGTGTACTCTAATAATCCATTTAAATCACCAGGAGTTAATCCACCGAATATTAATGCTGCTCTTACTGCAACAGATACAACGTGTATAACAGAAGTTACATCGTATCCTAGAGGTATAACTCTTAGTTCAAGACCCATTTTTACTCCAGCTTCTATAGCTTGGTCTATAACTTTACCAACTAAGAAAGTTAATAAACCTTTAGATTGGTAATCTTTTATAACTTTTGCTGCTGATTCAGCATCAGGACATTCACCAAGAACAACTGCAACACCAGGTATATCTCCTGTAACTAGTGGTACACCAAGTGATCTGATTATAGGGTCAGTTATATGACCTGCACATGGCTCACTATATGGAGCATCCATAGTTGAGTATTTTAATGCTTCAATTACTTCTGCAGCTAAAGCTGTAGCTAAACCAGCATTAAAAGCATGTTCTAATAAATGAGTTCTGTTTATTAAAGATTTTACTACTTCTAAAGCAGCCTCTAAGTCCCCTAAAGTGTTCATTTTTTGTCCTGTTGCAGCATATATACAAGGTAATGAATATGCTGTATCAGGGAAAGCAACTTTATGTTCTTTTCCGTTTTTTTCTATAGCTTCAGCTAGCATAGCTTGAGCTGCACCTAAAGCTTGTTCTGACCCTGTAAAGATTATATTATATAGATTCATTCTATTTCCCCCTTTAATATTTACACCTATTTTTTATTAACTATACCCTAAAAACCCTAGAAAGCAAATCCACCTTCATTTAACTCTAAGAAAGAGTCTGCATATAAAGATGCCCCATTGATTATGTCACAAGATTTTACAGTTTTCATTAATTCTGGGTCACATGGATTCATTATAGCTGAACTAAATCCATTAGCCATTGCCATTGCTAAGAATGCACTATCTAAAACAGGTCTAACATGTTTAGGACATCCATTAGATACGTTAGATAATCCTCCTGTAGTTAAAAGTCCCATTTCAGTCATCATTTTTATAGCTTCTAAAACTTCTACTTGTTTTTCTTGCATACCTTTTATAACTAAGCATAATGGGTCGAATAATATATCAGTTGGTTCCATTCCTAACATTAAGCCTTTTTCTAATATTTCTTGGCAGTAAGCCATACGCTCATCATTATCTCTTGGGATACCTTCTTTTGCACATAAACCTATAACCATTGATTCATATTCAGCTGCTATATCTATTAAATCAAATCTTGAACCAGCATCAGCAGAGTTTATTATTGGTTTTGCATTAGTTCTATCATAAACTTTAAGTCCAGCTTCGATAGCTTTTTTATTAGCTGTATCTAGTGCTATAGGAACATTGTTGAACTCAGATTGAAGTAATTTGATTCCCCATGTCATTATTTCTTCGCCATCTCTTTCAGCAGGTCCTATGTTGAAATCTATATAATGTGCTCCTGCTTCTAATTGTTCTTTTGCTCTTTTTAATATTGGAGCTGGATCTCTTTCTGCTAATGCCTTTCTTATTGAAGGTGAGATACAGTGTATTCTTTCACCTATAATCATAAATTTTTCCATTTATAATGTCCCCCTTTAAATTTAATATTAATAGTTAGTTAATATTTTATTAGTTTGTTTGGCATGCTTTTTCTTGGTATCCTTTTAAGAACTTAGGTAATTCCATAGATTCTTCTGGTCCTATAACTACACTCCATCCTGGTAAGTTGTCTTCTATATCACCTTTAAGTACTGCAACTTTTCCTGGAATGATAAGGTCTTTACAATTAGTTACTTCTTCTACTTTACTTTCTTTAATGAAAGCAGAGATTGAATTTCCACCAAATTTACCAGCAGCCCAAGATGTAAGAACTGAATATCCACCTGCATCTGGTATTACTAACCATACTGGAACTTTTGATCTTTCTATGTCTCCAGCAACTATGAAGTAAGTTAATGCAAAGTCAACAGTAACTAATACTGGAGAATTTTCATCTGGGTTATTGATTGGGTAAATCTTTGGTTCAACTCTCATTGGTCTTTGTGGGTCAGTGTATATATTTTGTCTTAGTGCAAATAATGGTAACGCCTTAGCGTAACTGATATCATCTATTACTATTATAGAACCGTATTTTATAGTAAATATTGATGATAAGGCAATTTCCATCATAGGGTTAGAATTAGATAATCTATTTGCAAATACTATTGAAGGATATCCAAATGTTCTATCTTGCTCTTTTAAAGCTATTCTTCTAACTTGTATAGCATTAGTGTAAGTATCTTTTATGTTTTCTCCAGTTACATCTAATACTAATTCTTTATATCCAGCAGCTTGAACTAACTCAACTGTTTCATATAATTCTTCTAGGCTACCAGCTTTTACACCTAATGGTAAACTTGCTCCTTTAACTACTTCTATCATATCTTTGTAGTTCTCTTTAGTTGCTCCATATACCATTGGTCTAGCATCTTTTAATACTTCAGCAGCTTCTTTAACTACTTGCGCATCATCACAAGCTAAAATGTAAGCTACTTCTAATCCACTACCTTTTATCTTATCTATTAATTTTAAGTATGCATCTTTATCTCCACAGTACTCTAGAACAACCATTTCAACTTTCATTTGTTCACCAATTCTTACATAGTCAACTTTTTTCATGTTAGCTATTTTAGAATCTACTGCCTCATCACTCATACAAGTACAGAATGAAACTGCATATCTATTTCTACTTACTAATGTTTTTTCATGTCTAAATAATACTGTTTCTCCACCTAGTTCATATTCAGATGCACCAGTACCAACTTTTAAAGCTTTCATTAAAGGTGCTGTAGCTTCTGATAATTTCGCTATAGCGTCATCAGACATGTGTGGGCATTTACCTACTTCTACAGCTCCTGAAGCAACCTTCATAGAGAAAGCCATACAAGTTGGGAATCCACAATCCTTACAGTTTTTCTTTGGTGTTAATTTAAATATATCTAAAGCTTTTAATGCCATTATTTTTTCCCCCTAACCTTAACAATTTAATTAAGCTAATGCGTTAACCAATTCTTTTATAGTTTCTATTGATTTTGGATGACGAAGTATAACTGCGTTTGAACCACCTACTAAAACACTTGCTGCAGTTGAAACTTCCATTGCTATAGTTCTTTCTTCTGGACAACCCCAATCTGGCTCATCTTCTATTGGAGCTATAGCTTCTTTAACATGACCTACTTCAAAAGCTACTGGTGTTATGATAGGCATTTGTAATGTCTTATCATTTTGACCAAATGCTGCAAGTCTAATTCTATCCATAGTAGATGCAACATACTCATATCCATAACCAACTGCTGAACATCCAACATTCATAACTATATTTTCACCTTTAACGCCTAATTGAGTTAACAGTACGTTTAATTGTTTAGCTAGGTTTATATCAACAGAAGATTCAGCTCCAACTTTGTGTGCATAAGCCATACCAGCTGATGCTCCTACTCCTTTGTAGTTATCTTCTACTGCTGACATAAATAAGCAGTTATGCCCATCTAATGTTTGAGCTAATTTTTCAAACAATTTACCATCTTTTTCATGATTTCCTGAACCTGCTACAACTAAAGGTAATTCTATTGCTTCAATTACTGCTTTAGCTACATCAGCACATTCATCAACTGACTTATCTAATCCATTTGGGTCAGAACCATCAAATTTTAAGCAAATAAAGTCTGCTTGTGTATTAGCTTCAACATATTTAGCCCATTCTACTGGACACTTAGCTACATCTTTATATAACTCTTTATATGAATCAGTCCAGCTTTCAGGATAAACGTCTGATATTTCTATACCTATTTTTGGAGAATGTCCTACTTCTCCATCAAAACTATAAAAAGGTAATACATTTTCCCCACCTAATTTAATTGCCTTTTCCCCTATTCCTACTTCAACTTCTGATATTTTTCCAGAATATTTTTGAGTAGACATTTTAAATGCCATATTTTTTTCCCCCTTAAACCTATTTTAATTCTAATTTAGCAAAAATCTCTTTCATAGCCACTTTAGATTTTGAATCTTCAGGTAAATTAACTAAAGGAATACCTGTAGAATCATATTCATATATCAATTCATCCATAGGTACAACACCGATTAACTCTAGGTTATGTTTTTCAATTTCTTCTTTAACACCATCATTCATAACCCCATTTGGAACTTTATTTACAATTAGAAGTATTCTTCCAACATTTAACTTTAGTTCCTCAGCTAAATCTCTTATTCTAGCAACAGCTTGTATGCTACGTCTTGAGCAATCACTAACCAATAAAAGTGTATCAACATGTCTAGTGACTTTTCTACTTAGATGTTCCATACCAGCTTCGTTGTCCATGACTAAGTATTTGTAATGACCAGATATTTTATTTACTTGTTCTCTAAGTATTCCATTTACAAAACAGTAACATCCTTCACCTTCTGATCTACCCATTACTAATAAGTCATATCCTTCGCCTTCTTCAATTATAGAGTTCAATCTAAATTGTAGATATTGTGCTTTTGTCATACCACCAGGGAATGCATTGCCTAACTTTTCTCTTTGATTTACTTCTTCTCTTATTTCTCCTATCGTTGCTTCAACTTCGATACCTAATACTTCATTTATGTTAGCATTAGCATCAGCATCTACAACTAATACTGGTCCCTTATTGTCCTTAACCAAATAATCAATCAAAAGCCCTGTGAGACTTGTTTTACCAGTTCCACCTTTTCCTGCAACAGCTATATTGTATCCCATTTTAAGACTTCCCCCTTAAATCAGCCACAGAGCCTTATGTACTCTGTTTACGTATTATAATTTAGGTACAGAATGAACACATTCACCATGTACATCATGAAGAGCTTCCATTAGTCCTTCTGATAAACTTGGATGTGGATGTATTGCATCCCCTACTTGTTCTACTGTTAATCCTAGATGAACAGCTAGTGACAACTCAGTTAATAAATCTGTAGCATGAGGTCCTACTACTGCTGCACCTATTATTTTATCTGTTTCTTTATCAGCTATAATCTTTACAAATCCTTGGAAATGTCCTATAGCTTGTGCTTTTCCAAGACCTCTAAAGTCAAATTGACCTACATTGTATTCTACACCTTCAGCTTCAAGTTGCTTTTCAGTTTTACCAACACCAGCAACTTCAGGCTCTGTATAAACACATCTTGGAATTGCTCTATAATCTACTACTTTAGTCTTACCTAAAGCATTTTCAACTGCTACGATACCTTCCTTAGAAGCAACATGTGCTAAGAAAGGAGTATCTATTATATCACCTATTGCGTATATACCTTCTACATTAGTTTCAAGATGCTCATTAACTACTACTTTTCCTCTTTCCATTTCAATTCCTATATCTTCTACTCCAGAATTATCAAGGTTAGGTCTTCTACCAACACATACTAGTGCATATTGTGCTTCTATAACCTTTCCATTAGAAAGAGTTGCAACAGCTTTGCCATCAACTACTTCACAAGTTTGTACTCCAATACCTGTGATAACTTTAATTTTATCTTTCTTAAATTGTCTAAGTAGTTGTTTAGCTACATCTTTATCTTCATTTAATAGTATTTGGTCAACCATCTCAACTATAGTCACTTCTGTTCCTAAGGCTCTAAAGAACTGCCCTATTTCACATCCTATAACTCCACCACCTACTATTAACATAGATTCAGGTATCTCTTCAAGTCCAAGAACTTCATCACTAGTTATTACTATTTTTCCATCATATGGGAACATTCTTGGTACAACTGGAACAGAACCATTTGCTAGTATTATCTTGTCAGCTTTTATAGTCTCTACTGTTCCATCTTCTTTTGTTACCTCTATAGTATTCTTATCAATTAATTTTCCAAAACCATTAACTAGTTTTACTCCTCTTTTTTCAAATAGGAATTCTATACCACTTATTAATTGGTTTACAACTTTATTTTTTCTTTCCATTATGGCAGTGAAGTTTGGTGTAACTGTTCCATCTATTTCTATACCAAAATCTTTTGCTTCTCTTACAGTGTTTAATACTCCAGAAGAAGCAAGAAGTGCTTTAGTTGGTATACATCCTGCATTTAAACAAGTTCCTCCAACTCTTCTTTTTTCAATAACTGTTACCTCTGCACCAAGCATAGAAGCTTTTATAGCTGCTACATATCCACCTGGTCCACCACCTACTACTACTATCTTCATCCTTAATTCCCCCAAACCTTATATAATCTATAATATTACAATACTATAAACCTGCGGCATCTAGTATAGCAGGTATATTCTCTTCTGCCCCAATTGCCATTATATGAACACCATCACATAAATCTTCTTCTTTTAATTGTTTGATAAGTTCTCCTGCCATTTTTATTCCTTCACTTACCCAGTTTTCTTTTCCAACTGCTCTTAATCTTTCGATTTGTTCATCTGGAACAAATATTCCTGGTACATTTGCAGTCATAAATTTGGCCATTCCTGGTGATTTTAAAGGTACTATCCCTGCTAATACCTTACAATCCATATCCCTTGTTAATTCTCTAAACTTTCTCATTGTATTTATGTCATAAAGTGCTTGAGTTTGGAAAAATTTAGCTCCTGCTTTTATTTTCTTTTGCATTTTTAATAATTGAACTTCTATTGGAGAATATTCTGGAGTTACTGATGCTCCTAGATAAAAATCTGGAGAACCCTTTAATTTATTACCAGCCATGTCCGTACCTGCCATTAAAGTCTCAGCAGTTTGAAGTATCCCTACAGAGTCTAAATCAAAGACTCCCTTAGCTTGTGGATGGTCTCCTACGCTAGTATGGTCTCCTGTTAGTGCCAACAGATTGTTTATCCCAAATACACCTGCTGACAACATTTCCCCTTGTATAGCTATTCTATTTCTATCTCTCCCTGTTATTTGAATAACTGGCTCTAATCCAGCATCTTTTAGTAATTTACATGTAGCAAGAGAAGTTGCTCTCATAACTGCTGATTGAAAGTCTGTTACATTTGCTGCATGAACCCTTCCAACTAATGGCTTTGCACATTCTATTAAATGTGAAAGGTCAGTCCCTTTTGGAGGAGCCATTTCAGTAGTAACTGCAAATTTTCCACTTTCTAATGTTTCTCTTAATAAGCTCATCTCTAATCCCCCTTTTAACCTTCTAAAAAAAACTTTTATGAATTTGCTGCTGCTTCTTTCTTTTTCTTTGCACTTAAACTTCTTGGATTATTTTGCTTAGAATAGTCTTTTGGTGGTCTTATTTCTGCTAAGTTGCCTAATTGTCCTATAGCTTCTAATCTTTCATATATCTTTATCCAAGCACAATCATTCTCTGCATTTACTTCACACTTACCATTTTTAGCTCCACCACAAGCTCCATTCATAAGACCTTTAGCACACATAGTTACTGGACATATCCCACCTGTCCAACCAAGTTCGCAGTCTCCACAAGCTTTACAAGCTTCTTCATATTCTCCAACCCTTTGTACTTCCCCTATGAACAAAGTATTGTTCGCTGGATAAACTGGTTTATCTTTTAGGTTCTTAACTATTGTCTGTGTGCCATCTCCACATGCTAAAGATAAAACTGCATCAGCTTCTTTAGTCTCTTCTTTTAGAGCCTTTAAATCCTTTTTAGACTTTAAAAGGTTACAAGCAGGGTCAAGCATTACATATCCTAAGATTTTTTTGCCTTCACCTTCAAGAGTTTCTTTCATTTTTAGAACTTCTTCTTCTCCACCACTTTTACAAGTCGCTGCACATTGATTACAACCCACTAAAACTAGCTTGTCAAAATTCTTTAAGTACCCTAGTACTTCTTCTAATGGTTTATTTTCAGAAATTATCATATCTACTTCCCCCCTAAACCTTCCACTTATATATATCTATTTATTATTTTGTAATTTACAAGCTTTAACTACATGTTTTGCAAGTATAGATGTTGTAACTGAACCAACCCCCGCTGGAACTGGAGTTATCATTGATACTTTATCTAAAACTGCATTTGTATCAACATCTCCACATAAATTTCCTTCTTCATCAACATTTATACCAACGTCTATAACTACTGCCCCATCTTTAACAAAAGTTTCATCAACCATCTTAGCTCTACCAATAGCTGCTATTAATACATCCGCGTCTGCTGCTACACCTGATAAATTTTTAGTCTTTGAGTGACATATTGTAACAGTTGCATGTTCACTTAATAAAAGCATTGATACTGGCTTCCCAACAACCATTGATCTTCCAAGAACTGTTACCTTACTTCCTTTTAAATCAACATTATAATGTTTTAATATTTCTACTACTGCTGTAGGAGTACATGGTGGGAATCCACTCTTATCACCTTCCATGACTTTAGCAGAGTTTATTGGACTAAAACAGTCTACATCTTTTTCTGGTGCAATAACATATTTTATAACTTCTTCATTTAAGTGTTTTGGAAGAGGTCTAAAACATAATATACCATTAACATTTTTGTCATCATTAACTCTCTTTAATACATCAATGTATTCTTCTTGAGTTATATCTTCAGCTAACTCTAACACTTCTGTTGTTATACCAATGTTTTGACATCTTTTTAATGCGCCTCTTTCATATGATAAATCGTCACTTCTTGCTCCAACTCTAACTATTGTTAGTTTAGGATTTATACCTTCTTTAACTAATAACTCAACTTCTTTTATTAACTCTTCACTAATCTTATCAGCTACAGGTTTTCCTTTTATAATTTGTCCTTTAGTTGACATTCCTTCCATATATTCACAACTCCCCTACAAGCAAACTTAAATTAATTTATTCTATATACTACATATTAACAACATAGTATTTACTTTCGTCATTTAAAAATTATTTTCCAAGAGCTTTTTCAACCTTAGCATAAACTTCATCACAAGTTTTTACGCCTTCTTCAACTAATTTATCTACTTCTGTTTTTACTTTATCAACATATTCCTTGTCTTGTATAGAATTTATATTTATAACTACATTTAATTGTCCACCAAGTATAGCAGCTCTTAGACATTGAACTCCTACACCAACATCGCTTATAGCAAGTCTTGAACCTTTATCAACTAAATCTTCATGTAACTTAATAGCTTCATAGCAAACTCTTACTATATTTAATGGTACTTCACAAGCAACTTTAAGCGCTTTTTCCATTGTCTCTGCTTTTATTCTTTTTTCTTCTTCAGTTTCTTTAGGAAGCCCATAAGCTTTTGATAATGGTAAGAAACATTCTGCATCATCATCTATCATTTTTAACAAATCTTTTTCTAGTTTTCCAGCTTTACTTAATATCTCTTTTACACTTTCTTCATACTCAGCATACTTTTTCTTTCCTATTGTAAGATTACATACCATACTGCCTAGAGCCATACCAATTGCACCAACTAGTGCAGCAGCTCCACCGCCACCTGGTACTGCTTCTTTAGAAGATAGTACCTCTACAAAATCAACACAAGTTTTATCTGCTATTTTCATGATAATCCTCCTTAAAAGGATGTAGGAAAATATCTCAAATTATTCGAGATATTTTACGAACTATTTTAAGATATCTCCTACTCTTTATTTATAAATTAATGTGCTTAGAATAATCCAGCTATTACTCCATTTTCATCAACATCTATTTTTTCTGCTGCTGGAACTTTTGGTAATCCTGGCATCTTCATGATTTCTCCAGTAAGTGCAACTATAAATCCAGCTCCTGCTGAGATTGCTGCTTGTCTTACAGTTATTCTAAATCCTGTTGGTCTACCTAATTTAGTTTGGTCATCAGTTAAAGAATACTGAGTCTTAGCCATACATACTGGAACCTTAGTAAATCCAAGTTTTTCTAAGTTAGCTATTTCTTTATCAGCTTCTGGAGTATAATCTACACCATCTGCTCCATAAATCTTAGTAGCTATAGCATTTATCTTGTCTTTTATAGATAAATCATCTTCATAGCAGAATCTAAAGTTATTTTCTTCTTCATCTAATAATCTTAGAACTTCTTTAGCTACTGCAACTCCACCTTCTCCACCTTTTGCCCATACTTCAGAAAGAGCAACATTTACACCTAACTCTTTACACTTGTCTTCAACAAGTTTAAGTTCAGCTTCAGTGTCAAGTGGGAATCTGTTTATTGCAACAACTGCTGGTAATCCATATACTTGAGTTATGTTTTCAACATGTTTTAATAAGTTTGGAAGTCCTTTTTCAAGAGCTTCTAGGTTTTCGTTATTTAAGTCTGCTTTAGCAACTCCACCATTGTATTTTAATGCTCTTACAGTAGCAACTATTATAACAGCATCTGGTTTTAAGTTTGCCATTCTACATTTTATATCTAAGAATTTTTCTGCTCCAAGGTCAGCACCGAAACCAGCCTCAGTTATTACATAGTCTGCAAAGTGCATAGCCATTCTTGTAGCTATAACAGAGTTACATCCATGAGCGATATTTGCGAATGGTCCACCATGTACAAATGATGGTGTTCCTTCAAGAGTTTGAACTAAGTTTGGTTTTAAAGCATCTTTTAATAATGCAGCCATAGCACCATTAGCTTTTAATTGTCTAGCTGTTACAGGGTCACCCTCATAGCTATATCCTACTATTATGTTTCCTAATCTTTCTTTTAAATCAGATATATCACTTGCCAAACAGAATGCTGCCATTATCTCAGAAGCAACAGTTATATCAAATCCGTCTTGTCTAACTGCTCCATCACCTTTTTTACCCATACCATCAACGATATTTCTAAGTTGTCTATCGTTCATGTCTACACATCTTCTCCAAGTTATTTTCTTAGGGTCTATTCTAAGAGCATTTCCTTGGTGAATATGGTTATCAAGCATAGCAGCTAAAAGGTTATTAGCAGCTCCTATAGCATGGAAATCACCTGTAAAGTGTAAGTTTATATCTTCCATAGGAACAACTTGTGCATATCCTCCACCAGCTGCTCCACCTTTAACACCAAATACTGGTCCTAGAGATGGTTCTCTTAAAGCAACTAATACATTTTTATCTAATTTTGCAAATGCATCAGCTACACCTATAGTAGTAGTAGTTTTTCCTTCACCTGCTGGAGTTGGGTTTATAGCTGTAGTTAATATTAACTTAGCTTTTTTACCAGTGTCTCTTTTTAGTAGATTGTAGTCAACTTTGGCTTTGTATTTACCATAAAGTTCTACATCATCTTCACCTAGTCCTAATTTTTTTGCAACCTCTCTAATATCTTGAGGTTTAGCTTCTTGAGCTATTTCAATATCAGATTTAAATCCCATAACTGAATCTCCTCCCACAACCTAAATAGATTTAAAATATAATTTTTGTAAAAATTGTATTAATATGTAAAAATTATATTTTATAAGATAATTATACATGTAAAATTGCTTAAAAACTAGCTACTAAGCTATTAAAATATTCAAACTTAATAGCTAGTTATTTATCTAATTACTTATTTATTACCTATCTATTACCTATGTCTAACCTTTAACCAACCTAAAATCCCAAATCAAAATTCTATTTATCTTTAAGTGACATTAATTTATCTTTTATTGCTTTAATTTGTGCTTTTGTTGTTTCACTAGAATCATATGGAGATTGATTTGCTCTATCAGAATCTATAACATCTTGATTGTAATAAATAAATCCTAAAGATTCTCCATCTTCTAAGTTTTTGATTATAAATTCTTCATCTTCTTTGTTTCTAATTTTATTTCCTACAACAAATACCTTATTTACTCCTATATCATGTCCAAGTTTTTTTACTTTTCTATAAGTCTGTAAACTTCTTTCTCCTGGTTCTACAACTACTATAAAAGCATCTACACCTTGGGCTGTTCCTCTTCCTAAGTGTTCAATTCCCGCTTCCATATCCATAACAACTACATCTTTATTTTGTAGTATTAAATGTGAACATAATCTTTTTAAAAGAACATGCTCTGGACATACACATCCAGTGCCACCAGAATCTACTGTCCCTAATGTAAGTAATCTTACTCCATTATATTCTTTACAGAAATTTTCAGGGATATCGTCAACTTTAGGATTCATCTTAAACATTTTTCCAAATGAACCTACAGAAGCAGCTGTTCTATCTGAAACTAATTTTTTCATTTCTGATATAGGTACTATTGATTCATATACTTCTTTTGGAAAACCTAGTGCTAAAGCTAAATTAGCATCTGGGTCAGCGTCAACAGCAACAACTCTGTATCCGTCTTCAGCAAACATTCTAGAGAGCATTGAAGAAAAAGTCGTTTTACCTACTCCACCTTTACCTGTTATTGCTATCTTCATAATCCCTACCACCTTTATTACTATTTGCTTTTTATGCAGTTAATTTTATAGTTGTTTATTTTTTGTACACTAAAAATAAACTACAGCTAGTCCTTACAGGAACCAATTACATTTACCTTACTAGCTTTTCAAAGCAGCATGTATAGTTTTATTATTCTTCATTATATTGTTTATATTTTATTTATTCAGTATATTCGTTATATTTCGATGTTCTTTGCCTTAACATTTGACTTTATTCATCCATAAAATTTCTTATAAAATCGTTTTTTCTATGGTTTCTATCTCTCTTAAGCTTCAGCCTTTTCTGCCATTTTTTCTTCAACTAATGCTTCAAAGTGAACACGTTTTTTCTCTATATCTTCTATTATTGTAGCTGCTAATTCTTTTGGATTAGTATTTACAGTAAATGTTGCTCCAACTTTATCTTTTAATTCGCTAGTTAATATGTCTACTGCTCTTGAAGAACCAGTTATTGGAGGCATTATTCCTAAATAAGTGTCTATACCAGAAGCTACAACATAACATCCTATAGCAACCGCTTTCTCTGACATCCACTCTGGAGCTATACCTACAACTGGAAGGTCACACATATCCATATCTAAGTAATTAGCTGCTGCTCCAACTAAATCTAATATACGGCTTATATCAACGCAAGAACCCATATGTAGTACTGGTGGGATTCCTACTAGTTTACAGACAGTTGCAAGACCTTTACCTGCATATTTTTCTGCTGCATCAGTTTCCATTAAACCAAATTTAGCTGCTGCTGAAGCACCACATCCTGTAGTAACTACTATTATGTCATTTTTAATTAATTCTTTCATTATTGTTACGTGAGCCTCATTTGAAACTCCTTTAGCATTGTTACATCCAACTACACCAGCTGCTCCTCTTAATACTCCAGATTTTAAACAGTCTGTTAATGGCTTAACTGTTCCTGCTGGGTCTATATGAGAGTTTACAACTCTATCTAATTGGTTTACTACTGCTTCTACACTATACCCAACTGTTGCCCCTGATTTTAATTCAGGTATAAGTACTTTTGATTTATCTCTATTTTTAAAGTTTAAAATAGCTTCTTTAACTATTGCTTTAGCATCATCAAGTGCTTGTTCTTCTCTAAATTCAATATAAGTTGAACCTGTTATTTTAGCTTTTGGAGAAGTTGTTACAAATTTAGTATGGTAACAATCTGCAACTCTAGCTAATGCAGGGAATATACATTGAACGTCAACTATTACAGCTTCAACTGCTCCAGTTATTATTGCAAGTTCTTGTTGATGGAAGTCTCCTGCTATTCTTACACCATGTCTCATTGTAATCTCATTACCTGTACAACACATACCAGCTAAGTTTATTCCATCAGCTCCAACTTCTTTAGCTAAAGCTACTAAGTCTGGCTCTTCTGAAGCTAAAACTATCATTTCAGATAATGCTGGCTCATGTCCATGTAATATTATATTAACTTTATTTTCTTCTAATACTGCTAAGTTAGCCTCTGTTCTTCTTGGCACTGGAGTTCCAAATAAGATATCGCTTAGACGAGTACCTATCATAGAACCTCCCCAACCATCAGCCATAGAAGTTCTAAGACTCATGTGTATTAAACTATCTATATCACCAGTACATCCGATATGAGTAGAGTGCATTATTGTTGCAATTTCTCTATCTATAGCTCTTGGTTCTATAGCGTATTCTTTCCATATTTTTTGTCTTGGTTCTGGTGCATTTTTTATAAATCTTAATGTTCCAAAAGGCTTCCCAAACTCCATTAATGCAATTTCTGCCACTTCATGTGCTACATCATAGATATCTCTACCTTCTGTCTCTACATCCCATTCTTTAGCTAAAGTTATTAACTTAGCTTCATCTCTTATTTTATAGTTTCCATTTGGATCAGCTAATGCTAATGTATGTGCAATATCTCTAGCATGGTCTGAATGGGCAGCTGTCCCACCAGCAACCATTCTTGCAAAGTTTCTACCTACTATAGTGTGTTCATCTGCTCCACATAACCCTCTTGGAGTCTTAGGACTTATTCTACATGGTCCCATTCCACATATTCTACAGCAAACACCTTGAAGACCAAAACCACATTGTGCCTTGAAGCCTTCTTTTCTATCATACATTGTTTCTACGCCTTCTTCTCTAGCTTTTGCTATCATCTTCTGGCTGTTTAAATCAATTGTTAACATTTTTTCATCCATATTCCTATCCCCTTTTTTTGATTTTTAAAATCCCCCAGGTGACTGACTTCATGTCATAAAATAATAAAATAAATGCTTTCTAAGTTGATTATATACTAATTTCCAACACTTTGCTTTAGATTTAAATATTTTTTTAACAAAATTAGATAATACATAAAAATTTAATTTTTGGTACCTAATTTAAGTTAATTTTACTTACTGTTTTTGGCTATTTTTTAATACTTAAACCTATTTTTTGATACTTTAGTTTAATTAAATTATGTTTTGATTTTTTTTAAATCAAGTTTGAATTATTTCTAGTCATTTTTTCGTTTTTATATGTTGATTGTGTATTTATTATTTTTCATTACTTTTAGACTTGTTACAGATTTTTACTCCCTAAACTTAATTAGTAAAAATTTCTTAGAATAGCATTTTTTGGACTAATTTTTTTGAATTTTTTTATTTTTCCTACTTTAATATTAATTATAGCTTCAAATTGAACATTTGTATATATTCATTTGAAGCCATAATTATTTTTTATATAAAATTTTTTTAATATTGCATTAATTTAGACATTTTGACTGTTTTTTCTATTTTTATTCATTTATTTCATACTCTTGATTTTATTTCATACTCTTAGCCACAATAGCACCATATGCAATAGAATATAATTTAGATTCATGTGAATCGGCTCTTGATACTAAAACTATAGGAGCTTTTGCACCCATAATTATACCTGCTGATTTAGAGTCCGCCATATATGTAAAGGCTTTCCCTATTCCATTACCAACCTCAATTGTTGGAACCAACATAATATCTACATCACCAGATACTTCACTCTTAAATCCTTTTATTTCACTAGCTTCTTTTGAAACAGCTAAATCAAAAGCTAAAGGTCCTTCTACGATTACATTGTCTCCAAACTCGCCTTCTTTACAAGCTTTTGCTAACATATCTGCATCTACAGTTGCTTGCATCTTAGGATTTACTTTTTCTTTAGCTGCTAAGCATGCAACTTTTACAGTTTCCATACCTAAAGCTTTTGCAGCCTTTATTGAATTTTTTAATATTTTTGCCTTTTGCTCATAATCAGGAGCTATGTTCATACCTCCATCTGTAGTTATAAGTAATTTATGGTATCTTTCTAACTCATATACCATTACATGACTTAATAAACTATCAGTTCTAAGACCATAGTCTTTATTCAACACTTCTTTTAAGATAACTGATGTATCTAATAATCCTTTCATTACAAAATCAGCTTCTTTACTTGATACTAGTTTAACTGCTATTTCTGCACAATCTTTGATATCATCCTTATCCACTATTTTGATACCATTTAAATCAAATCCTATTTCTTTTGATATATCTCTTATCTTTTCTTCATTTCCAACTAATATAGGAGTAATTATATTTCTTTCTACAGCATCTTTTATTGCCATCAAGACCTCTTTGTCATGAGCTGCTGCTACAGAAAGTACTATTTTCTCTCCTCCCTTAAGTTGCTCTAAAATATCATCTAATTTTTTTATCAAAAGTAACCCCTCCCTTATATATATTTAACTAAATAATACCATATTTGCTATACCTTTTCTCAATTTATTTTTTATGTTATAAAAAATTTGTATAACTAAATAATAGTTTAATATTTTATTCTGGGATTTAATCAATAACCCTTAAAAGCTTTGCAGGAACACCACCTACAATAGTATTTTCTGCAACATTTTTGGTTACAACTGCTCCAGCAGCAATAATTGCATTATCGCCAATAGTGACTCCTGAAACAATAGTTACATTAGCACCAATCCATACATTTTTTCCTATTATGATTGGACAAGGATAGGTTGTACTGCGTTTATCTGGCATAATACCATGGTTAAGTGTAGCCAATACCACATTATGCCCTATTTGAGTATTATCTCCAATCTCAATACCTCCTTGGTCTTGAAAATGACAACTGCTGTTTATAAAAACATTTTTTCCTATGGTAATATTCTTTCCACAATCTGTATAAAATGGTGGAAACATAAAAAATGATTCATCTACTTTCTTTCCAATCAACTCAGAAAATAAACTACGCACTTCTTCTGGTTCATGATAAGAGGAATTTAGCCTGCTTGTGATTTTCATTGCCTCATTACTTAACTTAACCATAAATTCATGTATTTCTGATTCACTAGAAACAGGTTTTCTTTGATTCACATGCTTTAAAAATTCATTGATATTCATTTTATACATCCTTTCAATATACATTTTAGTTTATTTGTATTTTCTAAATAACATTTTAATAAAAATTAGCTTAATTAATTTTATAAGTAATATGATTACTACTTTTAGTGTAATATACTAATTTTTTTATATCAAATACCTATATTAAATACTTACATATACTTAAAAAGCATAAAAATTGATATAATTATATAATAAATAAGTTAGTAAAGGATGATTAACTATGGAATTAAGAGTATTAAGATATTTTTTAGCAATCGCAAGAGAGGAAAGTATATCTGGTGCAGCAACCTTTTTACATATAACACAACCAACACTTTCTAGACAGATTATAGAACTTGAAGAAGAGTTGGGAGTTAAATTATTGGTTAGAGGAAATAGAAAAGTTTCCTTAACAAATGAAGGTAGACTTTTACATAAAAGAGCAGAGGAAATTATATCATTAGTTGATAAGGTAGAATTGGAATTTGATAATCCCAATGAAATTATTAGTGGTGATATATATATAGGTGGTGGAGAAACTGAGGCTATGCGACTTATAGCTAGAACTGCATATCATTTTCATAAAAAATACCCTAATGTAAGATACCACCTTTTTAGTGGAAATGCTGATGATGTAACTGAAAAATTAGACAAAGGACTTCTTGATTTTGGTATTTTAATTGAACCTGCAAATATACAGAAGTATGATTACATACAAATCCCTGCTACTGATGTTTGGGGCTTACTAATGCGTAAAGACAGTGTCCTTGCCTCACAAAATGCGATAAATCCAAAAGATTTATGTAATATACCACTTATTATTTCAAGACAAACACTAGTTGATAAGGCAATCTCTAAATGGCTTGAAGATAGTACTGAAAAACTAAATATTGTTGCAACATATAATTTAGTTTATAATGCTTCTCTTATGGTAGAAGAAGGGCTAGGTTATGCTTTATGTTTAGATAGACTTGTTAATACTACAGAAAATAGTAATCTTTGTTTTAGACCTCTATATCCCCCTTTAGAAGCTAAATTAAATATTATCTGGAAAAAACATCAAATATTTTCAAAAGCATCAGAAAAATTTTTACTTCAAATACAAAAAGATTTTTCTTCTATCACATTGAATACATCTGAAGAAAAATAAGTAAAAAATAAAAAACGGTATAACATGATAAATGTTATACCGCCTAACCAATAAAATCAAATACAACTTAACAATATTCTTACTTATTTATTCCAAGCTCTTTTAAACAAGCAATTGTAATCTCATCTTGTGGATTCAATTCATAAGCTCTTTCTATATAATAAGTTGCATCATCAATATCACCATTATTTAAATAAGCCATCCCTAAATTACAAAGTATCTCTGGGTCTTCCTTTATCTTAGCAGCTTGTTCAAAATATTCTATTGCTTTATCTAAATTATTTTTATAAGCCTCACAAAGCCCTAATTCCACTATAGCATCCACTTGCTCAGGCTTTATTATCAATATCTTCTCCAAATACATCTCAGCCTGTTCTATCTCGCCCATACCCTTATATCCAAGTGCTATCATGAACAACAAGTTCCACCAATCCATATGTTCTTCTTCTAATGGCAGTAGTTTCTCTAATCCTTCTTTAAATTTACCTTGGAATACAAGTGTATATCCTTCTTCATACTGAACTTTAAAGTCCATCTTTCCTAAGTTATCTTGTATCTCAGCTACCAAATCAGCATCTAGCCCAAGTCTTAATGCATCTTCCCAAGTTAGCTTAGTCTTTAGATATTGACCTTGATTATAGTAATGGTAACCTAAATGGTAATAACCTAATGCAAAACTCTCATCAACATCAATTATCTTTTCAAGCTTGGCCATTGCTTCAAGTAAAAAGGCATTCATTGCCTTCTCATCCATATCTTTTTGATACTGTTTTGCTATCTCTTGGCAAACTATTGCATAATTATACATGGCATCTAAATCATCTGGATACATTGTTATAAATGCTTTTATATATATTAAAGCATCTGTATGTTCCCCAATCTCAAAGTATTTTCTTGACATATATCCCATGTATGCCTTTAAATCCAGATTAATATCTTCAGATAAAGCATTTAAGAACTTTTCATATTCTCTATTGTTTTTAAATTTACTATCTATACCAATTATATATATCATAGCATCTGCTATAGACATTGAATTTAACTTATCCTGAGCAGTCTTTTCTTTTATTCCTTTTACCAATACCTCATTTTTTATAGGTACATCTAATCCACCTTTTGACACATCATAGCTCTTTAATTTAAACTCGCCACCATGCTTTATAGTAATAAAAGCTAGTTCCTCTGCCTTTTTCAGCAAATATTTTTCTATTTTAAAATCCATTTTTCCCTCCTAAATATTTAAATCTCTACTTTATGAGTTTTAGATTTCTCAAATACTTTTTTATCATCATATTCAAATAAGACTACATTTTTTTCTTCTCTTATTTCTATATTTATATCACTTTTTAAATCAACAACATTGAATTTAAATGGCTCGAAATGAACATATTTTATTATATGTTTAGCTGGCTTATCAACAAAACCAGGTAAATATGTTGATAAATTACCATTATCCTGTAAAAATACATGGCATCTATTCTTAAAATCATCCACATCTAACTTATTAAAAAACTGTGGTATATTCGATGTTTTACCAAGTGATATATAGTCATACTTTAATATATCATTGAATACATCATTATCCATATTTATATTTTCATTATAAAAATCCATCAATATTTTATATAGCTGATTCTTTCCTTGTGCCAAATCAAAATATCCATTTTCATCAAAATACTTAGCAAAAGCCTCAAAGAATTTAAAAGGACTTTTTTTATAAAATCTACCTATAATATATCTCATGGACAACACAAAGTTTTTAGAATTATAGTACCTCTCCAATATATCTTCTATATCCTTTAGCTTCAATGTTTCCTCATAACTTATATAATTATTATATAAAAATTCATATGGAGCATAATCTTTATATTTAAAACCATGTTCATCTGCCACTTTTCTCATGCCTGTACCTTTAATCATCTTTAAAAAACCTAATTGTAGATGCTCTATACCTAGATTAAATACATCATTAAAGGAATTCTCAAAACTCTTATAATCTTCATAAGGAAGCCCTGCAATTAAGTCTAAGTGCTGATGTATATTTCTATACGATGCTACAGTCTGAACAACATGAGACAATTTTTTAAAATCATCCCTTCTACCTACTACATCAAGTGTTTTTTCATTTGTCGATTGCACTCCTATTTCAAACTGAAAAAGGCCTTCTTTACAATCAGCTAAAAATTCAAGCATCTTATCATCTATCAAATACGCTGTAACTTCAAAATGATAAGTAGTATATCCATTATCATTTTTCATAAGAAAATCCATAATTTCCATAGCCACTTTTTTATTTGCATTAAAAGTTCTATCAATAAACTTTATCTGTGATACCCTTGCATCTATTAAAGCTTTCAAATCACTCTTTATTCTATCTAAGCTAAAATATCTTAGACCTGGAATAGTAGATGATAAGCAGTACTGACAGTTAAAAGGACAACCTCTTGATGATTCATAATACACTATTCTATTTTCATATTCTTTTGGATTTAAATTTTCATAAGGACTAGGAATCTCGTCCAGGTTTTGAAGTAATTCCATTGGCTTATTCACGATTATATCATTGCCTTGTCTATATACAAGTCCATTTACATCATTTATGTCTTTTTTACCTTGTAAATGAAGTACCAAGTCTTTAAAAATTAATTCTCCTTCTCCATAAAGTATATAATCCACAAAATCGTACTTTTTCATTGCCTCATAACTATCATAACTAACTTCTGGTCCGCCCAAAGCTATTTTAGTATTAGGTCTAATTTTCTTTAGATTATCACAAAGCTTAACTATATCCCCCACATTCCAAATATATGTGGAGAATAATATTATATCATACTCGTTTTTGTATATATCCTTCAAAATATAGTCCAAATCATTATTTATCGTATATTCTTTCATATCAACATCTATCAAATCTCTTACAAATTCTTTTAGGTATCTTATAGCTAAATTTGTATGAATAAACTTAGAATTTAATGTTGTTAATAAAATTTTCAAATATTTCTCACCTCTTTTTAATATTATACTGTCTTTTTGTACCCCTTATAGGTTAGAATAGTATATGTAAAGTTTTAATAATATCTATATAATTAATTTATTAATTTCAAGTAATGTGAGGAAAGGAAGTTTTTTATGGAATTAATTGAAAAAGTATCTATCAACTCTTTATCAAAAAGAGATCTACTACTTATTATAAAGTCTCTTGAATACACTAATGAAAATACTCAAATTAGTGATTTCATCGACCTTAGAAATAATATTGTAAAGGAATTATGTTTTTTAACTGACACTAAGGAAAAAGATTTTTTGGATTATCTAGAGAAAAATAGCACACTCTGATAGCCTAAACTTTTTTAAATTTCAATATATGAATACCTGATTTAGAATTTATTTTTATGCTTAATATGTTATCATTAAAAGTTTTTGATATAACTGTTATTTGATTAAATATGGGGTCTATTAAAGTATTCCCTTCTTCAAGTCTTATAAAACTTCTTGGGTCTATTTTTTTATTGTATGCCTTGACTCCAATTTTATATTTTCTCAATTTAACAACATATTCTGACATAGAAAAAATAAAATCTATATTATCTTCATTTAATTCACTATCTTCACCCAAAATGGATAATATAGATTTTTTTATGCTCTTAATTCCTTCATTTTCTACAATCCTATCTTCCATATATACATCGTATAAGACGTTTAACACGTTTAATAGAACACTTTCTTCATCATACTCTTCAAACTTTGAATCAATATATTTATCAATTAATTGTATTGCTTTAATCCTTGCCATCTGAAACTTTACAATATCTGATTTGTCTAATTCTATAGAAAATCCTATTATCTTGTCTTTGATACTCTGTAGTAATTCGACATATTCTATTTTACTATTATTTATAAGATTGTGCATAACAGAATTATACGCTACAGAACCTAATAAATAATCAAATAAAGATTCTTCTTTTTTAAAATAATTCACATATTTTTTTATTAGTCTAACAACCTCGTCTTCACTTTTTTGGATATTAGTATTTGATAAAATTAATGGTAATAAAATATTTAAAAAATTAATATTCCCTATTTTCTCTCCATAAAATCTATAGTAAATAAGTTCATCTCTCAGTCTATTTTCGTCTATATATACACATCTTTGTGTTTTATCATCTATTAAGGATTTCGTATTTATTATAATTAAATCTTTAAGAGCCCTACTTGCACTACTAAAAGAAGATGTATAGACTTTTTTTAGTAATTCATCATTCATAAATATATCCTTTCTAAAAAATTGAATCTAAATATCTTGCTATTAAAAAAAAAGAGACAGCCCGTTTAAGAAGCTGTCATATATAGGGGGATAGTAGTGTACAAAAATCATTGTAATCTACTATCTATATATTATTATACGATACTACTTTTTTATATGTAAAGCATCAGTTTTCGACATCCCTATATTTTACAGTTATACAAATTGCGTACTAAGTTCAATTTTATTCTTTTTATTTCAACATTTTATCGTATTACATTCTTTCTGGAGCGTGCATTCCCAACAGTTTCAGAGAATTTTCTAAAGTTTGTTTTGTAGCTAGAACTAATGCGAGTCTAGCTTTTCTAATTTCCAAATTTTCTACTAAAATTGGATTGTCATGATAAAATTTATTAAACGCTTGAGCCAAATCTAACATAAATCTAGTCACTATATGTGGTTCATTTTTCTTTAGAGCAAGTAAAATATTTTTATTAAATGATTCTATAACTCTAAGAACTTCTGCACTATCTTCATCAGCTAACAGACTATAATCTATATCAGAAGTTATTTCTTCTTCTGCTTTTCTTAAAACTGCACAACATCTAGCATGTGTATATTGAACATATGGTCCAGTCTCACCATCAAAGCTCAATGTTCTTTCCCATGAGAATGTGTAATCTTTAATTCTACTATTAGACAATTCTTGGAATACTACTGCACCAACACCTACTTGTTTAGATATTTCATCTACGTTTTTGGCATTTGGATTTTTAGCTAGTATAATATCCTTAGTCTTATCTATAGCTTGATTTAAAGCATCTTCTAAAAATACTACTCTTCCTTTTCTAGTTGACATAGTCCCTTCTTCAAGGGCTACCATACCAAACCCAACATGAATTAAATCTTTTGCCCAATCGTATCCCATAAGCTCAATTACTTTAAACCATTGTTGGAAATGTAAGTTTTGTTGAGAACCAACTACATATATACACTTGTCAAAATTATAAGTTTCTTTTCTATATATTGCAGCAGCTAAATCTCTTGTCATATATAATGTTGAACCATCATTCTTAGTAATAAGTGCTGGTGGCATTTTATATTCTTCTAAATCAACAATCTTTGCACCTTTAGACTCTATTAGAAGCTTTTTCTCTTCTAATAACTCAATAACTTCACCCATCTTATCAGAATAGAAACTTTCCCCTGCCAAAGAATCAAATTCTATATCTAAAAGCTTATACACTCGGTTAAATTCTTTTAAACTCTCATCTCTAAACCATTGCCATAATTCTTTTGCTTCTTCATCCCCATTTTCTAATTTAGTAAACCACGCTCTTGCTTCATCTTCCATTTCTGGATATTGTTCAGCTTCATCGTGGAATCTTACATATAATTTTAGTAATTCTGGAATTGGATTAGATTCTACTACTTCCTTTTCTCCCCACTTTTTAAAGGCCACTATTAACTTACCAAATTGAGTTCCATAGTCACCTAAATGATTTATTCTTATAGTCTTGTATCCTTGTGAGTCATATATCTTATATAGGGCGTTACCTATCACTGTAGTTCTTATATGTCCTATATGGAAAGGTTTTGCTATATTTGGAGAAGAATACTCAACTATTACAGTTTTATCTTTACCAAAATCACTATGACCATAATTTTCTTTTTCCTCTAATACTTTTTTGATTACAGTTTCTGCCAATTGAGACTTATTTACAAAAAAGTTTACATATCCGCCTAATTGTATCACCTTTGTTATCTCTCCACTTGGCTCTATACTTTCTGCCAATTCATTTGCTATCATGTTTGGAGCTTTTCTAAACACTTTAGCTAATTTAAAGCATGGAAAAGCATAGTCACCCATGTCCTTGTTTGGTGGAACTTCTATAAGTGCCTCTATCTCTTCTTTCGATAAATCTTCTATTTTTTCTTTAAGGCAATTTGATATTGCTACCTTGAAATCTTGCATCTTGTTGCTCCTCTCTACATTGTACCTGGTTTATATTGTGCTTATCTCTTTATGTTAAATCAAATTTCGTGTTTTTTCAAGTATTTCATTATGTGATAAAGTACTTTAGAAATTGTACCTTTTATACAAATTCTGCATACATTAAAAATACTATTTTTACATGCAATTTTTTATTCCTGTATTGGTTTTCTACAAATCTTTTTCACTTTTAACTTTTATGCCTTCTTCCTCAAGTAGTTTTGCTGTGACGCCTTTTCCTGAAATTTTTTTACCAGAAAAACTTCCATCATAAATTAAATTACATCCACAAGATGGACTACCTTCTTTTAATATTGCTTCGCTACATACATATAAATTTGCTATTTTTAGAGTCTCTTTAGCACCCTTTACGAAGTTTTCTGTCACATCCTTATTATCTTTCGTAATTACTTTATTATCAACTATTTCAGCAGGTGGTCTTGGTGTAGATAGACCACCTAACTGTTCTGGGCATACAAGTGTAAATTCTTTGTCTTTTAAATATTCCTTAACTTTTTCACTTTCATTATTATCGCCACTATATTTACAATTTATTCCTATTAAACATGCAGATACTAATATCATAAAAATGTGCTCCCATACAAATTATTTTAGTTTAACAATTGTTACTCCTGCTCCACCTTCTCCATATTGACCACCTCTTTGTGATTTTACATGTCTATTCCTTCTTAATACGTCTTGTAGCCCTGCTTTTAGTACTCCTGTACCAATTCCATGTATTACTGTTACAGATTCCAATCCTGCCACATATGCATCGTCAAGATATTTTTCAACTTCCATTATAGCTTCTTCTAGATTTAACCCTCTAAGGTCAACTTCATTTTTTATATTACCAGATTTTGACCTTATTATATTTCTTGTTGATTTAGTTACATTTGTTGAAACATCCTTGCGAGTTTTTTGTAAAGATTTAAAAGGTAGGGTCATCTTCATTATACCAATTTGCACTACTGCTTCTTTTCTCTTTTTATCCACTGACACTACACTACCATTTTGGTTTAGAGTTATTACCTTGACTTCTTCGCCTGGCTTTAGGTCTTTTATCTCTTTATTTGAAACCTTTGGAACTATCATGCTTTTTACTGTTGGTTGAAGACTTCCCATAGAACTAGTCAATTCTTTTCTAAGTTCTTCTATCTTACGATTCTTTTCTTTTGAAGCTCTTTCCTGTTCAAGATTTCTAAGTTCCTTTATTATAATATCTACTTCTTCTTTAGCTTGTCTTATAATCGAAAACGCTTCTGACTTAGCTTTTTCAACCATCTTATCTCTTTGACTAATCAATTTTTCAAGCTTTTCATCATATTCTACCTTTAGTCTTTCAATCTCTTCTTTTAATCTTTCCGCTTCTTCTCTGTCTTCTACTGCTTTGATTCTATTCTTTTCAACATTCTGTAATACATCTTCTAAAGCTATGTTATCTGTATTTATATATTCTTTAGCACGTGAAATTACATAGTCACTTAGTCCAAGTTTTCTAGAAATCTCAAAAGCATTCGATTTTCCTGGAACACCTATAAGTAGTTTATATGTTGGACTTAATGTTTCTATATCAAATTCAACTGCTGCATTTTCTACACCAGATTTAGTAAGAGCATAGTTTTTAAGCTCACTATAGTGAGTGGTTGCTATACATTTAGCTCCTACAGAATTTATATCTTCTAATACTGCTATTGCAAGGGCAGCTCCTTCAACAGGGTCTGTCCCTGCTCCTAATTCGTCAAATATAACTAAAGAGTCTGCTGTTACGTTTTGTAGTATTGATACTATATTCGTCATATGAGATGAAAATGTCGATAGACTCTGCTCAATACTTTGTTCATCTCCTATATCTGCAAATACATTATCATATACACACATACTACTTCCATAATCAGCAGGTATATGAAGTCCACTTTGTGTCATAAGTGCAAATAGACCCACAGTTTTTATTGTAACAGTCTTACCGCCTGTGTTTGGACCTGTTATTACTAATGTATGGAAGTCTCTTCCTAAATAAATTGTATTTGCTACTACTTTTTTCTTATCTAACAAAGGATGTCTTCCATTTTTTATATTTAAATATTTATCCTCATTTAAAGTTGGTTCTATACCTCTCATTTGTATCGAAAGTTTTCCTTTTGAAAATGCAAAATCCAATCTTCCTAGTATCTCCTGATTAGAAATTAAGTGTTCACTCACTTCTCCAACCATAGCAGAAAGCTCTGATAAAATTCTTTCTATCTCTTCTTGTTCTCCTAATTTCAACTGTCTCAATTCATTGTTCATTTCTACTATAGTCATTGGCTCTATAAAAAGTGTCGCACCAGAAGATGACTGGTCATGTACTATACCAGCAACTTGCGACCTATATTCAGCTTTTACAGGCACTACAAATCTATCACCTCTTAGAGAAATTATGGCATCTTGTAAGTATTTTTGATAAGTAGTTGAACTTATTATTGAATTTAGTTTCGACCTAATGGATTGATTTTTCTGAGATATTCTTCTTCTGATATCTCTAAGTGTACTTGAGGCATTGTCAGATATCTCTACTTCACTAATTATCGCATTGTATATCTGGTCTTCTATGTCTTTATACACATATAGAGAATTTGATAGAGATTGTATTATTGGATAATTGAAATCTTCTTCATCACTGCTGGATAGACTATTTTTCAATCTCCTAGCTACTCTTAAAGTATCTGCTATCATAATTAGACTTCCTGGGTCAAGAGATGCTCCTATATACGCTCTCTTTACCTTGTCTTCTATATCATGGATACCTTCCAAACCTACTGAACCTCTCTTTATAATAATTGATTGAGCTTCACTAGTTTCTTCTAGCATAGATTTTACTTCTATAAAATCAGTATTTGGGACTAAACTTTCTATATATTTTAGACCTAAAGAAGATGAGGCTTTCTTCTTTAATAAGTCTATTATTTTATTGTATTCTAGAACTCTTAACGATTTCTCATTCATTTTCTATATTCACCATCCTCGATATTTTAACTTTTTTATTTAATTTTAAAAATGTATGTTTTCAAGCATTTCCAATAAAAACTGCAAGTTTTATTTCTTTTTCATTTCTAAAATTATTATATTTTTTCTCTTTTAGATATATTTTACACATATTTTGTATTATACTATGTATGTAGCTATCTATATATTATACATAAACATGCTTTATTTGTAATATAATCTGTTAAAAAATCTTCTTTAATATTTTTAAAGTAGTTTGTTTTAGCATGTTTTTAAAGAATAGCTACTTATATAGATAAACTAAGGAGGAACATAAGTCATGGGAAACGTATTAGAAGGATTAAAACCAGAAAATGTTTTTAAAAACTTTGAGAAAATATCTCAAATTCCTAGAGGTTCTGGAAATGAAAAAGGTATAAGTGATTATTTACTTAACTTTGGTAAAGATTTAGGTCTTGAAACTATTCAAGATGAAAGCTTAAACATAATAATAAGAAAGCCTGCTACAAAAGGATATGAGAATTGTCCAGGCGTAGTTCTTCAAGGACACATGGACATGGTTTGTGAAAAAGAAAAGAATGTTGAACATGATTTTCTTAAAGACCCT
The DNA here is from genome assembly GCF_045898275.1 of Clostridioides sp. GD02404. Lineage (NCBI taxonomy): Bacteria > Bacillati > Bacillota > Clostridia > Peptostreptococcales > Peptostreptococcaceae > Clostridioides > Clostridioides sp. GD02404. The sequence continues at coordinate 104,691 of NZ_JBJOCA010000002.1, read as the reverse complement.
ATAAAATTAAGAATCGATGGTGACATGATATATGCTACTGGAACTACTTTAGGAGCTGACAATGGTATAGCTGTTGCTATGGGTATGGCTATATTAGAAGACAACACTTTAGAGCATCCAGCATTAGAAGTTTTAGTTACTGTTAATGAAGAAGATGGTATGAATGGTGCTGATGCATTAGAGCCTAGCTTAATTAAAGGTCAATATATCCTAAATATGGACTCCGAGGAGGAAGGATACTTATTAGTTAGTTGTGCTGGTGGTAAAACTTGTGTTGTTAGTTTACCTGTTGAATACAAAGAAGTTGAAGCTGACAAGCAAGGTTTATTAGTTGAAGTTACTGGACTATTAGGTGGACACTCTGGTATGGAAATTGTTTTACAAAGAGCAAATGCTAATAAAGCAATAGCTAGAGTATTAAGCGTATTAGATGTTGACTATGATTTAGCTTCAGTTGATGGTGGAACTAAGCACAATGCTATACCTCGTGAAGCTAAGTGTGTAATAGCTGTTAATAAAGCTGATGTTGAAGTTGCTAAAAAACAAATAAATGAAATTTTAACTGCATTTAAACATGAGTTCACTACTTCTGACCCTGGTATGACTTATTCAGTAGCTGAAACTTCTGTAGAAAAAGTTCTTGCTAAAGATTGTAAAGAAAAAGTTGTTCAAATGTCAAGCTTAACTCCTCATGGTGTTCAATCTGTGAGCCTTGATATAGAAGGATTAGTTGAAAGTTCTACTAACTTCGCTATAATTGAAACTAAAGAATCTACTATTGAATTCTTAACTTCTGTTAGAAGTTCTGTTATGTCTATTAGAGATGAGATAGCTGATAGAATAAGACTTTTAGCTCAAGCTTTAGGTGCTGATTATGGTCTTACTTCTCAATATCCAGCTTGGGAGTTCAAAAAAGGTTCTAAATTAGAAAAAATATGTAGTGAAACTTATGAAAAATTAACTGGTAAAGTTCCTACTGTTATGGCTCTACATGCTGGTCTTGAGTGTGGATTATTACTTGATAAACTTCCTCATGCTGAAGCTATATCTATAGGACCAGATATGTTTGATGTTCATACTCCAAATGAACATGTTAGTATCCCTTCTATAGCTAATGTTTGGGATTATGTTATAGAAATATTAAAATCTATGAACCAATATTAAATCTAAATTTTATTTAGATTGAGTCTTGGATACAATTATAGATTATAAATAAATCTATATTACACTTAGTCTATAAATTAACATTATAAAAGTTTATAGGAATAAAGCCTAATGATGCATTTTTATATTTGTCATTAGGCTTTATTATTTTACTATATATTTTTATTTGATAGATTTTTTATTCTTTAAACTTATGTAATTCTCTACAATCAAGATATTAAATTATACTACTTAATATCTTGTACATATGTAGATTAACTCCATTCATTTTCTGGTAAACACATACTTATATGTTCTTTCATTATATAGATTATATAAAATGTATATAAAAAATTTTCCTATTCAGTAATTTTAAATCGATTTCTACCCTGCTTCTTCGAATTATAAAGTGCATCATCTGCCATTTTGTATATCTCATCATATGTCTGTCCTTGCTTTGATATTACACCGCCCATACTTACAGATATACTATTTCCATTTGGTAATTTAATGCCATGGATTTTATCATATAAAATATTACACTTTTCTATAAGACTTTCTGTATCCTTTACATTTTTAACATATATGCTAAATTCGTCACCCCCTAGGCGACCTACTATATCACATTCATCAAAACATTTAACAAGAATATTTGCAACTGCAATCAGCATCTTATCTCCAACAAGATGACCATAAGTATCATTTATATCTTTAAAATAGTCAATATCTAAGATAAGTAAAGCTCCCATTTCATTATGAGATAAATCATCTAAACTTTTTGTAGCCATATCCCTTATAGAGGCAGCATTAAAAATATTTGTTAAACTATCTCTTTGCGCTTTATCTAATAGCCTCATTTTTTCCTCTTTTTCACAATCGATATTATGTAATTTGCCTATTGAATACACAGGAACATTCTTTTCATTATAAATTATCTTTGATGTAATTCTAACCCAATGAAACTCTCCATCAGGACAAACACAATACATTTCTGTTGAACCATTTTCTTGTTCCCTAATCAACTTAAAAAATTGTTCCCTATACTCTTTTTCAATTTCATTTTCATATTCATCTTTACTATGACTTAAACCATTAAAGACATTAACTCCATTTTCTTGCATAGCAATCGTAATTTTATCTGCTTGATAATCATATTCAAAGAAATACTCACTTGCCATCTCATATACTTCAGTATGTTTTTTAAGTTCTAAAGAAATTCTCTGATTCATACTTGTACGAGTACGAAGACTCCAAGCCATAATTATAATAATACACAATGATATACTAAAGACTATAAGAATAGTTTGAATTGGATTTTCCTGCATAATATGAATTAGAGAAAAATTTGATATATATGTAGTATTCTTATAAATAATTGATTGCATATTTTCAGTAGGCATACTATTGATAGCCTTATTTAATATACTATATAATTCCTGTTTGTTCTGTTTAGCTACACCAAAACAAAAACGATGTGGTTCATAGTTTTGTTGAATTAGACGAACATGCTTATACTTGGGTTGATTGACATAATACTGTATAGCATATCCTTCACCATATGTATAATCGGCTCTTCCACTATTTACAGCTTCAATACATTCTTCTAATGTATCATACCAAATAATATTATTAGATGAATATTCTTTATAAGAAGTATCTTTTGTAAGAGCTAAACGTTTATTTTCTAGACTATCTTCATTAATCTTATTGTTAATCATCATAATATACTGTGTAGAAATAAATGGGCGAGTCATGGCTACATGACGCTCACGTGCCCTTTCATAATCATAAGACATGCCAGCTACAATATCAATCTTAGAATCTTTTATCATATTGTCCAATTCTTTCTGAGATTTCACAGGTATCATATCAAACTTTAAGCCAGTTTTATCTGAGATATAATTAAGTAAGTCTATTGAAATTCCATTTAATTTACCTGTTTTATCATCTGCATATTGAAATGGTGGATTTTTTAGTAAAACTCCTACTTGCAAAGTTTCTATATTTTTTATATATTCAGATTCCTTATTGGATAAAACTAACTCTTTATTTTCTGGTGTAAAATATTTCTCATATAATGTCTGTGAAAAGTATGGGTCTGTTTGCTCAATATTAGAGATTGCTGAGTTGAGTTGTTGAGATAATTCTTTATTGCCTTTATATGTAATAAAATAGAATGGTTTAGGAGAAAATTTAGCTATAGTTCGCACACCATCTATATGATTCATACTGACATTAAGCATTGCATCTGCCTTTCCATCCTTTAATGCCTGTAACTGTTCTTCTCCTGTCTTACAAGTCACCAATTCAGGAGATATTTGATTCATTTCACAATATCTATCTAATTCTTTAATCTTATTCGTTGCATTCTCTATTACTGCAATACGCATGTTCTTTGTAACTTGTGAACTTACACTGTCAATATCTACATTGTCTTTAAGCACTTGTAATACTGTATTTACAGTCCCATAACTAGAACCTGCATAATCATATATCTTTTCTAATTGTTCACTGTATAACATTCCACCCATTAAGTCAACTTCGCCTTTTTCTAACATCTCCATAGATTTAAGAAGAGAAGTGTTTGTATCTCCTCCAACTCGAACAAACTCATAATTCCATCCAGTATACTGAGCAATTTCTTGTAAGTATTCATAGCTATATCCAGAGTATCTACCTTGTTCATCTACTTCATTTAGGCCTTCTTGAATAGGATAAGCAACACGTATAGTACGGTTATCATTATTCATGGCATTAATATCAAAAGGAAATATACAAAAAGTGAATATGGACACAATTATAAAAGTTAAAGAAAATAACTTTTTCAAATTCACTACCGCTTCCTCCATATAATAATATTTACAGTGTATACACTGTATAATTTTTTGGGTTTTAAAATATAAGTTAGTATAAAAAAGGACATAAAATTTCGTAAAAAATTTAATATCCTCATTCATACATAATATAATTTGATTATACTCCATTTAACTTGCCTTTACAATGAATTTGATATATTAGCAAATTATTTATCTTAATTTGATATATAATATTATTTTTAATTTATATTATATCAAGTTTAGCATTATTTCTATTTACAGTTCTTTTATATTTTACATTTGGATAACCTAATATAAATGACGTTATAACTGCCTCATTATCATTCATTCCTAATAACGCTTTTATCTTTGGCTCTATATTTGATGCCATAACAAAGAATCCATTATAACACATTCCTAATCCTTGTGAATAAGCCATAAGCTCCATATTAGATGCAGCTAATCCTCCATCTACATATACACTTCCACCTAAAGAAATATCACCAACAACTACCATAAGTAATGGTGCATCGTAAAATAAAGAATCAATTCCCTTTTCTTTATATCCTTTATACATTCTCTTAAATGTATTTTTGTATATAGAACGAGCAGGGTCTTCATCATCAGTATTTAGTGCCATATTGTAAAGCCCTTCTATTGCCAATTCTTTTACTTCTTTTAATTTATCTTTTACCAATATGTATCTTAGAGGCTGTCTATTTCCACCTGTTGGCGTATATCTACCAGCTTCTACTATATTTCTTATTTTTTCTTCTTCTACTTCTATGTCTTTGTAGTCTCTTATACTTCTTCTAAATTTTATGAAATTCATTAAGTTTTCAGATTCTAAGTCAAAAGTCTCATGATTGTATTCTAATACTTCACTCTTATCAAATCCCTGCATTTCTATAGAGTCTGTTGGGCAAATTGCCATACAGTGACCACAATTAATACAGAGAATATTTTTTACCTTTGCTTTATTCTCCCTAACTTTTATTGCATTTACAAGGCAGTCTGATTCACACAAGCCACAACCTACGCATGTTTCTAAATTTATGTCTATCATTCTAGATTTTTCCTCCATTTAAAAATTTTACTTTAGTATAAAGCAAATAGTTGTCTAAGTCAATTTTTATTTTTTTAACAATATTAACTCTAAATCAAGTCTAAATTGAAAATATGTATACAAATTAAGTTAAGAAGTTTACACCATAATCTTCCAATTTTCCGTTATTGTATATTATCTTTGCACTAAAAACTTTATCAGTCTTAGCCCAATTCAAAAACAATCTGTCACCTTCCCACATATTTAAGTCAAATATTTTATCATTGTCTACCCAAATTAATTTTCCTTCTTTACAATCATCCAAATCTTTTTCGGATAAGTTACCTTCAAAATCATCTGAAAAATATAAGAACATGTACCAGTCCTCATCATTCTTAAACTTTGGAAAAGTTATCAATCCTTTATATGTTAACGAATTAAGAGTAAGCCCAGTTTCTTCTTTAACTTCTCTAATTACACAATCTTCAGGAGTCTCTCCTTGCTCAAACTTTCCTCCAACTCCTACATATTTACCTTCATGTATATCATCTTTCTTTTTATTTCTATACAACATTAAAGTCTTTCCATCTTTTTCTATATAACAAATAGTTGTAAGCTTCATACATCCCGCCTTACTTTCTTTTCCTATTTTTTATTCGTATATTATTGGTATTATTCATTTTCATTACTCTCAAGAACATCACTGATATTCTTCATTGCATTAAGAGAAAGCTCTGCAAATTCATCAAATGGAATCCCTATATCTTCTATACTTCTCATTGCATCTCTATTTACATTTGAAGCAAATCTTGTTTCTTTCATCCTTTTAATTACAGACTTTGTTTTTACACTAGTAAGCTTTTTATCTGGATAAACTAACGCTATAGCAGTTATAAAACCAGTTATAGGGTCTGCTGCATATATAGCTTTTTCCATTAGACTAGTTCTTGTAACTCCCATTCCATCATGATGACCAAGTATTGCTCTATACATCTCTTCATCACCAAAGTTTTCTTTTTTAAGCAGTTCCACTGTTGTTGTAGCATGTCCTTCACAGATTTCCCCTGGCTTTCTTCCAACTATATCTGAATCTAAATCATGTAAAAGGCCTGCAACTGCCCACTCTTCTTCTTTTTCTGGCTCTAATCTTTTAGCTAAGTCTCTCATAACTGCTTCAACAGCATAACAATGTTTTCTCATTCTATCAGTCTCTAAATACTTAAATAAAATTTCTAAAGCTTCTTCTCTCATTTTCATTATTCCCCCTATTTTTTCATGTATATGATATTTTTATATTTTAATACACATAAATTTAAGTTTATTTATATATTTATGTATATTTTTCATATTATATCTATTCTACACCTTTATAGTAGTGTCCTGCAACTGTTCCAATTTCATCCAACTTCTTATATAAATTAGTGGCCTTTTCTCCAAGCTTAAAATCATTACTCAAAACCTCAATATGGGCTTCAATAACCTTTTTAACCATATCACTATCTTCTACTGTAAAATCTATTCTAAACACATCTATTCCAATTTCATCTAACTCATATAGATTATCTAACATACAAGTTACCTTTGAATTGTAAATCGTACTTCTACAGAATATATCTTGTGTTATTCTATAACTTGCATCTGTAAAATCTCTTAAGGCATAGCTACTTTCCTTACATTTAGCAACTCTCTTGTCCTTTTTACACTCCCTAACAACAACTCCCATAGGGCAGTATTCTGTAATCATCATAGGAGTATATCCATATATTACTGCTTCAATTTCTACATCTGTATATTTTAAAGTTTGTTTGATTTCATTTAGATTTAATTCTTGTGATAAACAAACTGTACCTGCTCCCTCATCTTTGAAGTGATTTATACTTTCACTATTAAATGCATTTAAATAGCAATCTATATTTAAATCTTTTCCTTTAAAATATTCCATAGAACCCCAGTTACCAATTTGAACCTTATTGATTCCTTTTATATTATCTAATGTTTCAAATTGCTTATATTCCTTATTTCTAATAATTCGTGGTACTGAATATATTAATCTACTTTCAGTATTTTCAACACTAGAACTCTTTTCACCAGAAGTATTTATGTTATTTACATTTGAAACTATTGATTCTTTAGAAATATTTGATACCATTTCTAAGGCTTTTGATAATGTATTTATATCTTCATAATAAATTAAATCCACATTGTACTTTAATACTGCTTCTAATTGCTCTAAATTCTTGACTTTAACTCTGATTTTAGGGACTGTATTAAGTTTTTTCTGTTTATTTACTCTGTCTGGTTGGTATTTTAATCTATTCTCCTTAAACTTTCTACCTTTTATTTTTATTCTTTCTTGGTCTAAAAGCTCAATACAATCTCTTCTCATTTGATTTAGAACACTTATAGGCATACTTACACCTTCATCCAAATCAATTTCTATATCTTTTAATGTGTAAGGAGTATTACCAAGCTTTTGGATTTGTGTCTCTATTTTCTCCTTGCTTAAAGCTACTTTTATAGCTTTTTCAACTATCTTTTCTCCCTCTACAATTGATGTATTCCCACAGAAATCACTTATAGAAAGCACAGGCTTTTTACCTATTTTAATACTTGCTTTTGCTTTTATATTAGTTTTTATTAACTCCTTATCTTGTTGGAATGTAGCTTGTACTCTATCCATTAACTCACTATCTGAAGTCTTAAATATAAGCTGATTTCTCTTTGCTTCGCCAACAAAATCTAATTCTATCAAATCGCCTTTATGTGCTATTGTAGTTATCTCTCCATCTTTTATTATCCTTCCAATAGTACCTCCACCTAGATTGATTCCATCACCTTTTTTAAGTGTGTTTTCTAATATGACTCTAAGCCTTTTGCTTCTTCTATTGTAATCTAAAACTTTTCCAACATATAGACCTTGATTATTAGGTCTATTAGAGTTCATTACATCCTTACCAACTTCACCTAGTATATATCCTTTTGTAAACTTTCTATTAAATATAGTATACAAATTATTTATTATTTCATCAGAAATACTTATTTTATTCTTATCTACGAATTCATTAATTGCTTCTCTATATCCTGAAACTACAGTAGCTACATATTCAGGCTTTTTCATTCTTCCTTCTATTTTTAGAGATAATACACCTGCCTCAATTATTTTATCTAATTCCTCTATAGTACTTAAATCTCTAGGACTCAACAAATAATCTCCATCACTCTTTACTACTTCACCTGTATTTATATCTATCAACTCATATTTTTGTCTACATGGTTGTGCACATCTCCCCCTATTTCCAGACCTATTCCCTATCATACTACTCATAAGGCACTGACCTGAGTAACATACACATAAAGCCCCATGTACAAAGACCTCTATATCTACAGTCGTATTCTCACAAATCCACTTTATCTCATCGACATTTAATTCTCTTGCTAAAACAACTCTATCAAAGCCAACACTTTGAAGATACTTAACATCTTCTAATGAATGGGCTACCATTTGAGTACTTGCATGTAGTTCAAAATCAGGTAATAGTTTTTTTATAAGCCTTGCCATTCCTATATCTTGTACTATTAAAGCATCAATATCTATATCATATAAAAATTTTACATATTCTACAAAATCCTCTATTTCATACTGTTTTATCAATGTATTCACTGTGACAAAAACTTGTACTCCCCTTATATGAGAGTATTTAACAGCATCAATTAGCTCATTTCTATCAAAGTTGTTTGCAGATGCTCTTGCACTAAAGTCTTTACCACCTAAGTACACAGCATTTGCTCCATTTTGTACTGCTGCTTTTAATGAATCAAAAGAGCCAACTGGTGCAAGTAATTCTATTTTTTTCATATTTTTCTCCTCTATTTATACTTATTAGATTAATATAATTATCTATAACACACACACTTACATTAAATTTATACACTACTTACTATATCTAAATTGATATACTATTTACCATATACAGTATATCAAATAATAACTCATTTTTTATCAATTTACACTAAGTTAGTTTTCGTTAAATGAATCATCCTTATTGATAAACATAACTCCAAAGACTACTGCCAAAATAAAGAAACATACTAGGATTGACTTTTCCACAAAAATCTTTGTAAAAAAAGTTCCTAAAATAGCTCCAGATATAAAGAATACAATAATCGCATAATACTGCAAACTCTTTTTTATCATAAAAATATTCTTAGTCTGTATATAATGAAATAATGTTTCTGTAGCACTTCTTAAATTTCCAGTACACATTGTAGTTGCAAAACTGTTTCCATTTACTTTTCTAAAACTCTCTACCTGCATTGAACAAATAAAAGATATAGCAACATTTACAAACATATTAAATTGTCCTCTAGGTACAAAAGAAACTACAAGTATTGTAATCATTTCAATTATAATAATAACTTGACGCCAATGAATCTTAGAATTATCTTTAAAGTACTTTCTTATCTTCTCTGCTATAAATACACCTAACATAAATGCCAAAATAGGAATCAAGTAATAAAAAGATTTTTTTATATTCCCTTCTGCTATATTAAGCCCTAATAAAACTATGTTTCCAGTCTGTGCATTAGCAAAGACCTTTCCTCTTACTACATAAGTATAAATATCTAAAAATCCTCCTGTTATTGCCAATAAAGAACATAAGAAGAATGATTCAGACATCTGGCTCTGGCTTGTCATATATAAAACATCTCACTTTCTAATGATAGATACCAAATCAAAATTATTTTAGATACTATTTTTTATTAATATTAAAAAAACTTTTATCTGTATAAATATTTGTATTTATACATTAAAAGAAGCTGTCTCAACAAACAATAGAGACAGCAAATCTTTTAATTTTATTTTACATTTTTTTCATCATTATTTAACCCTGTACATTTTAGCTGTAAATCATAAGCTTTGTTTTGAAACTCAGAAGCTAAATTCTCAGCTATTGTAGCTCTCTCATTTGCCTCTTCAAGTTGAGCACTTAGTTCCTCAATCTTGCTTTTATAAGCATCTAACTCGGCTCTAGAACCTTCTGTCGTATTACTAAGTTCGAATATTTCTTGCTTTTTATTTTCTATAATATCAATTAACTCTTTCATCTTAGCCTCAGTTTCACGACTTTCTGCTTCTTTTTCTGCTATTGTAAGCTTTAGAGACTTGATTTCTAATTGAAGTTCTTCATTAGATGCCCCAACTTTTTTACTCAATTCTTCATTAGCTTTAATCAACTTTTCATTCTCATCTGAACATTCAAATAAAAGGTCTGATATATTTAATGCAGTTAGTATCGCAGCAACTGATAAGCTTAATTTCGGGTTTTGACGTGTTATTTTATCCATTTCTTTGTCAACAAAATCAGCAATACTAATCATAAACTTCTCTGACTTATCTCCAACCATTGGATATTCAGCGCCATGGATTTTAACCATTACTTTGTTCATCCTAACCTCCCCGACATTAGTTGTTAATTTGATCTTAAGTTAGCATTCAATTTTTCGCTTAATTCACTTAATATCTTATCATGCACCTTAGCTACATCTTCGTCTGTTAGAGTTTTATCCTTACTTCTATAAGTTATTGAATATGCAATTGACTTGTATCCAGCTTCTATTTGAGAACCTTTGTAAACGTCAAATAACTTGTAACTTTCTACTAATCCTTGACCATTTTCCTTTATTATATCTTCTATTTGTTTTACAAATACATCCTCTTTAACAATAAGAGCTATATCTCTTGATGTAGATGGATATTTTGGTAATGGTACATAATTCTTTGTTCTATCAGAATTATCAAATACAAAGTCAATATCTATTTCAGCGACATAAACTCTTTGACCTAGATTGTAATTTTCTATAACATCTGGATGCAATTCACCTAATGTACCTACATATTTATTATTATACACTATTTTAGCACATCTACCAGGGTGGAAGGTAGTATTATTATCTTGAGGTTCAATTTCATATCCTTCAAATCCTACATTTACAAGTATTGTTTCTATAGCACCTTTTAATGCAAAGAAATCAACATCTTTACCATACATACCTACACACATTCTATTTTCTTCTTTAGGTAACTCTGAATCTTGTGGTATGAATATATGTCCACACTCAAATGCATATACTTCTTCTATTTTATGAGATACATTAGTTGATAAAACATCTAACATGTTTGGTATTAAAGTAGTTCTCATTACAGAAGTTTCTTCTCCTAATGGGTTAAGTAATTTAACAAAGTTTCTCTTAGCATTACCTTCTGGTACTCTTATCTTATCTACTCCCTTAGGGCTTACAAATGAATATGTTAATATTTCGTTTAATCCTACAGCAGTTGAATTATCTTTTAAAGAGTCCATGAATTTTTGTTTTGAAGTTTTGATTCCTGCTGTTGTATTTCCTTCTAATTGTACAGAAGGTATGTTTTCAAATCCATAAATTCTAGCTATTTCTTCCCATACATCAGCTTCTTGCTCCATATCTGTTCTAAAACTTGGTACATCTATTTCTAATTTATCATTAGCTATTAAATTACATTTAAATTCTAATGATTCTAAAATTCCCACAAACTGTTCCATTGGTACATCTACACCTAGAAGATGATTAATTCTTTGAGGATTTACTACCAATTTTTTAGGCTCTGGTTTATTTGGATATACATCTACAACACCTTTTAAAACTTTACCTGCTCCTAACATCTCAACAAGTTGTACAGCTCTATTTGCTGCTATCTCTGCAATATTAGGGTCTAAATCTTTTTCATTTCTTGAAGATGCTTCTGATCTAATTCCAACTTTTTTAGCTGTCATTCTTATGTTTTCTGGTTTGAAATTAGCACTCTCGAAAAGTACAGTTTTTGTACTGTTAGTTATTTCTGAGTTAGCTCCACCCATTACACCAGCTATACCAAGCGATTTTTCTCCATTTGTTATAACTAGCACATCTTTATCTAAAGTTCTTTCAACATCATCTAATGTTACAAGTTTTTCTCCATCTTTAGCAGTTCTTACTACTATTCTTCCAGTCTCTACTTGATTTATATCAAAAGCATGAAGTGGTTGACCAAGCTCTAACATTACGAAGTTTGTTATATCAACTATGTTACTTATAGGTCTTACACCTGCTTCTGTAAGTCTTCTTTGCATCCAATATGGAGAAGGTTCTATTTTTACATCAGTAACCATTCTAGCAAAATATCTTCTACATAAGTCTGGATTGTCTATTTCAACTTTGAAGTCTATCTCTTCATCACTTTCTTTTACTTCAATTTCAGGATATTTTACTTTTGTTCCTATAGTTGCAGCTGCTTCTCTAGCTATACCTATCATACATTTGCAGTCAGGTCTATTTGAAGTTAATTCAAAATCTATTAAAGCATCTTTTAATCCTAAAACATCTTTTATATCTTTTCCCAATTCATATGAATCTTCGTGGTCTAAAATATATATACCACCTCTTTTGTACTCTTCAATGTAATGTTCATCTATACCTAATTCAGCTGCTGAACACATCATACCATCTGATAATTCACCTCTGAAGTCAGTTTGTTTGATTTCAACTCCTCCAGGTAATTTAGAACCATTTACAGCTACTGGAATATAATCTCCTTCTGATATATTTGTAGCTCCTGTAACTATTTGAACAACTTTATCTCCAATATCTACCTTAGTTATAACTAACTTATCAGCATTTGGATGTTGTTTTATTTCTAAAATCTTTCCAACCAATATATTTTCTATCTCTTCACCATAATAATCTATTGTTTCAACTTTAGTTCCTGTCATTGTCATTTTATCAGCGAACTCTTTTACATCCATGTCTATATCAACATAGTCTCTAAGCCATTTTAAAGATACTAACATCTACATACCCTCCTAATTAAAATTGATTTAAGAATCTCATATCATTTTCGAATAATAATCTAATATCATCTATTTCATATTTAAGCATTGCAAGTCTTTCAACCCCAACTCCAAATGCAAATCCACTGTAAACCTCTGGGTCTATTCCACAATTTCTAAGAACATTTGGATGAACCATACCTGAACCTAATATTTCTATCCAACCTTCATACTTACACATTGGGCAACCTTTACCGCCACATTTGAAACAAGTAACATCAACTTCTGCACTTGGCTCTGTAAATGGGAAGTTGTGAGGTCTAAACTTCGTTTTGATATCAGAACCAAACAATTTTTCAACGAAGATATCCATAGTTCCTTTAAATTCTGCCATAGTAACATCTTTCCCAACAACAAGCCCTTCTATTTGATGGAACATTGGTGAATGTGTTGCATCTGGCGAATCTGATCTAAAGCATCTACCTGGTGCAATTACTTTTATTGGTAACTCTTGACTTCTCATAGTTCTTACTTGAACTGGAGATGTTTGAGTTCTAAGTAATACACCATCATTGATATAGAATGTATCACTCATATCTCTTGATGGATGGTCTTTAGGAGCATTTAAAGCATCAAAGTTATTATCAACAGTCTCAACTTCTGGCCCTTCTGCTACAGAGAATCCCATTCCAATAAATATGTCTGTTACTTCATCTATGATTTGAGTTATTGGATGTCTCTTTCCAACCTTTAGAATTTTTCCTGGTTGAGTAACATCTATTACTTCTTCTTTTAATTTTCTTTCTTTTTCAATAGCATTTAATTCTTCTTTCTTAGAATTTATGCTAAGTTCAATATTCTCTCTTACATCATTAGCAACCTTACCAACTACTGGTCTTTCTTCAGCAGATAATTTTCCCATCTCTTTAAGTATGGCAGTTATCTCACCTTTTTTTCCTAAGTACTTAACTCTTAAACTTTCTACACTTTCTATGCTTTGTGCCTCTTTTATTTCAGCTAAAGCTGCTTCACGTAAAGCAAGTAATTTTTCTTGCACACATATCACCCTTTCGTTTTTTTGTATAAAAAAAGCCCCTCAATCCCTGTCTAGGGACGAAAGGCTATAGTTTCGCGGTACCACCCTAGTAGTTTAACAATTAAAAAATCATCAAACCACCTCTAACAAACTTAACGCGTTTTTCACGTCAAAGCCTACTATCAAGTTTCAGCTCTGTTACTCCAGAGGGAACTTCTCCTGACCTCTTAGAAAACACTCCCAGCCTAGGTGTTTATCTCTTTACTAAGTTTAATCAAAATACTTTCCTCTTTCATTGTATCTACAATATTATATTGTTTATTTTAGTATTATATCATTTCCATTCAAATTATGTGACTATTTTTAATATACATCTAATACATAATTAATTCAATTATTTTTTTAAATATATTGACTATTTTTGATACTCTACTATTTAATTCAAGATTATAACATGACATTATATTTATTACAATACATTAAATCAAGTATTTTTTTATTTCATACATCAATATAGCAGAGCTTATTGCTGCATTTAACGACTCAGCTTTACCATATATAGGTATCTTAACCAAAATATCAGACTTTGATACAAGTTCTTCATTTATTCCATTAGCTTCATTTCCTATCACCAAAGCAACTTTTGAACCATAATCTATTTTATCATAAAAATTATCTGTATTTAGATAGCTTGAAACTATATTAAAACCCAATGATTTAAGCATGTCCACAGTATCATCTTGAGAGGCATTAATTATGTTCATATCAAAAATAGAGCCCATAGTCGACCTAATTACCTTTGGATTATATATATCAACACATCCCTTTAGTGCTATTATGGCATCCACTCCAGCAGAATCAGCAGTTCTTATTATAGTTCCCATATTTCCTGGGTCCTGTATTCTGTCCAAAATCAACACAAATTTATCTTTGTTATTTATATTTTCTTTTAAATTTTTTTCTTTAAATGAAACCACACCTATTATACCTTGGGTGTTTTCTGTATCTATAAGTTCCTTAAAGTTTTTATTACTAGTCTTATATATCTTTGTGTTTTTTTTATCTAAATCTTCTAATAGTTCCACATGTTCCTTCTTATTTTCAAAGTCATCATTGATAAATACATAATCAAGACTTGCCCCACATTCAAGTGCAAGTACTACTATTCTATATCCTTCTATTATGAACTTCGATTCTTTATTTCTGTTTTTTGACTTCAATAGTGCTTTTGTATACTTTAACTTTTCATTATCCTTACTGCTTATATTCGTAATCATTTTATCTAAATGCTAAACTTATCTTAGCACAACCTCCTTACTTTACTTTTAATTAAAATCCTACTCTTCCAAATCCTACTTTTGATTAAATAAAAATAGTATCATATAACTATTCATAATTATATGATACTATCTACTTTTATTGCAATTAAATATATATTAAATAATAAATTATCTTCTTCTAATTATCCCCTTATTTCCAGATGTTATGGCTGTTATACTAGTATTTTGACCAATTATAACTAGAATACTTCCAGCTGTAAGTTCTTCATCTGGAGAAGGTGTAACATTTATATTTTTACCTGTTTTTATAGCAAGTACAGTTATCTCATATCTAGCTCTTAATTCAAGCTCTACTAAAGTCTTACCAACCCAACCATTTGGAGTTACGATTTCAACAATTGAGTACTCTGGGTCAAGCTCTATATGGTCTAATATGTTATCAGAAACTAAATTGTGTGCAACTCTTACTCCCATATCTCTTTCTGGGAATACAACTCTATCTGCACCAATTTTATAAAGCACTTTAGCTTGTAATTCATCCTTTGCCTTGCATATTATCAGCTCTACACCCATTTCTTTAGCTATAAGAGTCGCCATTATAGATGCTCTTATATCAGAACCTATTGCAACTACTGCCACATCAAAGTTACCTAAACCTAATGATCTTAATGCTTGTTCATCAGTAACATCTACTATAAGTGAGTGAGTTACCTTATCAGATACACTTTGAACTGAATCTTCATTTTTGTCTATTGCCATTACTTGATGTCCTAAAAGATGCATAGTAGATGCAACGGAACTTCCAAATCTCCCACACCCAATGACTATATATTGCTTCATCTCGAAACTTCCTCCCTAATACACAATTTGTATAATATCATTTAAATTACTTGTTATGCATATAAATTTTATATATAACGTATAAATTTTATATATACATATATTAATTTAATTTTAATTTACTATTTTTATTTATGTTTTACTTATTAATCAAACTTATTTGTTCACACTACTATATCTAATTCCATTACTTTACTAATAAATTTATATTTTAACCAACCATAATCTTACCTTCTGCATATCTAACTGGTTGGCTCTTTCTTCTACCTCCAGAAAGTATTGCCATAAATAAAGTAAGAGAACCAACTCTACCCATAAACATAAAGATTATTATTATAATCTTTCCTAAAGCATTTAGGTTTGGACTTCCAGCTAAACTTGAACCTACTGTAGCAAGTGCTGATGTAACCTCAAATGCTGATTGAACTAATGTAAAATTAGGCTGAGTTATTGAAATAATCAAAGTCCCAAAAATAACTGCTGATATACTAATTACAAATATACCTAGAGATTTTTTTATAGTTGCTGGTGCTAATCTTCTTTCAAAAGCTTCTATATCTGATTTTCCTGATAGAAAACTTCTAACAGTAATTATCAAAACAGCCAGTGTCGTAGTTTTTATACCTCCACCAGTAGATGCAGGTGATGCTCCAATAAACATCAAAATTATCATTATAAATATACTACTTTCTTGTAAAGTAGCTAAATCAAGTGTATTAAATCCAGCAGTTCTTGCCGTTACTGATTGAAATATTGCTGATAATACTTTTCCCTTTAAAGGCAAGTCCGCCATAGTGGCTTTTTGATTAAATTCTATAATAAAAATGAATAATGCACCTACTATAATAAGTGTCGCAGTTGAAAATAAGACAACTTTAGAATGTACATTTAATTTTGATAATTTTCTTTTTCTTACAATATCAAGCACGACTGGGAATCCTAGCCCCCCAAACACTATAAGTGTAGAAATAGTCATTGATATTGTGAAGTTATTTACATAAGAATTTAGTGATGTAAATGGTCCACTTACACTTCCCATCAAATCAAATCCGGCATTACAAAACGCTGATATTGCGTGAAATACACTATACCATATTCCTCTAGATAAACCAAATTGCGGAATAAAGACAGTTGATAAAATCAATGCACCTATTCCTTCTATTGTTATGGTTATTATTAATACAAATCTTGTAAGTTTTACAAGACCTGACAAATCAGCTTGATTCAGTGATTCTTGTATTAATAACCTTTCTCTTAGTTGTATTTTTTTTCGTGCCATAAGTGAAAACATTGTGGCTACAGTCATAAATCCAAGTCCACCAATTTGTATCAACGTTATTATAACTATCTGTCCAAATAAACTCCAATAAGTTGCCGTATCTACCATAACTAGACCAGTGACACAAACCGCTGAGGTAGCCGTAAATAGAGCATTCAATAACCCTATACTTTCTCTACTCTGCGACGCTATCGGGAGTGTCAACAACAATGCTCCAATTACAATAATCGCTGCAAACCCAGATACCATTATTTGAGTAGGTCGCATTCCATCTGCGTAGAGAATAAGTCTTCTAACTATTGTTTTCAACTTTCTTTATACCTCCTTAACATAAAATCACTACTGTTAAGACCCTTAATTTGTTTATTTTTAGAGCTTTCCTCTAAATTATTATTCTATTATAGTATAAATATTGTATAAAGACAATGATATGAATCCTTATAATTCTTGTTTGGAATATTGCAAATTTTTATATATATCTTTTAATTTGAATTTTACCAAAAACATCTATATTTTTCACATATAATAGGTCTAAAACTATCATAGTTTTTACTATTTTGTACTTAAAATTTATTTATCATTTTATTAAGATAAATTTCATATACTTTTTTGAAGTTAAATTTTTTATATTATTTATAAGCTTGTATATATTTTTATGTTAAATTTTCTTAACATGCATTTTTTATATTTAATATAGTAAAATAACTAATAACTATATCCATGATTGGAGGATTTTTATGATTAAATCCAAGAAGAAAATATTTGTTTCTCTAATTTTAATTGCAGTTTTTATTATATTTGCATCATACATAAGAAATTATACTAATAACTCAAAAAAAGATTCAGTTAGAGGAACTATTCCCTTTGAAAAAATGGAATATAATCGTCCAGATATAAAGTCAATTTGCGAAAATATTAACACATATAACGACAAACTTTTAACATCTAAGACTGCTAAAGAACAATTAAATTTATTTAAAGATGTTGATAAGATTTATCAGGATTTTTACAGTACACTTACTATAGCAAAAATTAGAAACAATATAGATTCATCAGATGAATTTTACTCTAAAGAATATAAATATCTTATGAGTAAATCAGTAGATGTCGACATGGCATACAAAGATTTCCAGGATATATTTGTAACTTCTAAGTTTTCTAAAGAACTAGAAAAGGAGCTTGGGAAAGACACATTTAATTATTTAAAAAACATGGGAAAACTTAATTCCAAAGAAGTTGAAAGTCTACTTAAAAAAGAGCAAGACTTAGTTGTAAAATATGAAGACCTTTTATCTAAGTCTACAGTACCAATAGATGGTATAGAGACAGACTTTGAAGAGGCTTTATCAACACCAAATCTTAGACCTGAAGAATATGTAAAGATTTATTCAGATTACTTAAAAAAATACAACCCTATATTTGGCAATATATTTTTAGAGCTTGTTCAGACAAGAACTGAGATAGCAAGCAAGTTAGGATTTAAGAATTATATAGATTATGCTTATATGAACTTAAATAAAGATTATTCTCAAGAAGAAGCAAAGAAATTTAGAAAAGATGTCAAAGAGTACATAGTTCCACTATATAGAGAGATTTCATCAATACCTCCTGATTCTTCTATATATACTAAGGTATATAAAAATCGTTCATTTAGGAAGTTTGACAAGGTACTTGAAGACATATCTCCAAAATTAAAAGAGAGTTTTAGCTATATGAAAAAATATGACTTATATGATTATTCTTCTGGAAAGAATAAATCGCCTGGAGGATACACTACTTATATAAATAAGTACAATGCACCTTTTTTATTCAATACATGGGACAATTCTTTTTTGGGCGTTACTAGCTTTGCTCATGAGTTTGGTCATTTTTATAACTATTACAACAACATTAATCTAAATAACAAAATACAACCAAGTATAGATATATGCGAAGTCCATTCAACATCTTTAGAGATTTTGTTTTACAAGTATTTTGATGACTTTTTTGGTAAGAAATCTGAGGCTATAAAAAAAGAACATTTATCGATTGTTCTAAATACTATTATTGATGCTTGTCTTTATGATGAATTTCAAGAGATTATATACAAAAATCCATATATGAGCTTAAATGATATAAATAAATTATTTTTTGACTTAGAAGAAGAATATGGAGTGGCAAATAATGTACTTAAAGAAAAGAATGCTCCTTTTTGGATACTTGTATCTCATAACTTCCAAGTTCCTTTTTATTACTTGAGTTATGGTCTTGCATCTGATATATCACTTCAAATATGGAAATTGTCACAAGATGACTATAGAAAAGCAGTTAATGTGTATATGGATTTTTTAAATCAAAATACAGATGCTGGTTTTAAAGATGTAGTAGAAAAAGTAAACTTACAATTACCCTTCCAAAATGGAAATTTAGAAGAAATAAGTTCTACTTTATATGATTATTTTGGCATAGATAATCCACTTGAACTAAAGAATGCTTCTTAATCTGAAGCACTCAATTTATAATACTAAATTTACAATACTCAGTTTGATATTCAGTTTGATATTCATTAATACTGACCATACAATTACTATTTAATAATTAACACTAAACATCTAATTACAGTGTAATAAAATAAACTGATAAAACATCAGAGATTCCAAACTCTCTAGCCTTTAGATTTTCTGATGTTTTATCTATTAATAATGATTGATTGTATTATTTATTTTTAATGATTGTATTATTTTTTTACATACATAATTAAAAGAACTATTGAAATCACTAAAAATACACCTGTAATAATGGCACTATTCATATGAAATTTAATAGAACTTGCATCTGTCACCTTATTATTCTTAATCCAAAATCCACAAATCATTGTTGAAAAAAAAAGTAAAGCAGTAATAATACTTGAACCAATAGTTATAATTTTCATTTTACATCACCATTCCCTCTAATAATATTTTCTACTAAAATATCAATAAAGCTATCTCGCTGATGTTTATTCTTTACATCTATACCACTATACAATTGAAATGACTCTGGTGATAAAGCAGCAATCTGTATTGGCGAAATAATTTGTAAAGCAATAGTTCTCAAACTCATCTCATCTTTTTCACTTCCAAAAATTTTACGAAGCATAGGTACAATAGAAAGTTCTGCTTGCATATCACCATTAGATATACATTGATTCAACATAAAGGTAAGCATCTTTTCATAATTCAATCCAATATCACACAGTTTCTTTAATAGGCTTTTCAAATCTTCAATAGGTTTTAGAGTATATACATTGTCATCATATAACTCTTCTATAGCATTTGACATTACTTCCCCTATTGCAATGCTCAACAAATTATCCTTCGTTTTAAAATGATAATTTATTAAACCAACCCCTACATTTGCACGTTCAGCGATTTGTCGAACTGTAACCTTATCAATATCATCTACTTCATCCAAAATATTCAGTGTAACTTCAATTATACGTTCTCTTGCATCCTTATCATTACTTTTCATAGTAGACCTCCAAAACAACCAACATTTTCAGTTCTGAACATGTTCAGTATAATATTTTTTTTAATATATGTCAACTGTATGTCAACAAAATTTTAATTGACTCTAACACTATGACATAGTTTATATTAATAGTAAGACACAAACATCTTTATAAAGGAGGCACAAGCATGTTTAAGATAGGCGATTTTTCAAAACTAAGTAAAATTAGCATTCGTATGCTACGTCATTATGATGAAATTGGACTTTTAACACCAAGTCATACAAATAAATCTAATGGATATAGATACTATAGTGTAGACCAACTTTCAACTACAAATCGAATCCATGCACTAAAAGATATGGGATTTAGCTTGTATTCTATAAAAGAAATTTTGACAGAATACAACGACAAAGAAAGCCTAATAAAATACCTAAATATCCATCACTCACAAGTAAAAGAACAATTAGAGGATATACAGAGAAAGATACTTAAAATAGAAAATACTATTAAAAGAATTGGAGGTAACGATAATATGGACAATTATGATGTAACTATAAAGAATTTTTCCCAAAAATATATGATGACTCTTAGAAAAGTTATATCAACTTATAAAGATGAAGGACTATTATGGCATCAGTCATTTTTAGAGACAAAAGAACAAAATATCCAACTTGAATATCCCAATCATTCTAAGGCAGTCTTTTATGATACAGGATATCAAGAAGATTATGTAGATGTTGAAGTACAGGTTGCTGTATCTGGAAAATATAAGGATACTGAACATGTTAGATTTAAGACTATCCCAAGCGTGACTGCCGCAACTGCTATAGTTAAAGGAGATTTCAATCAACTTACAGATACTTGTGAGGCTATTGGTAATTGGATATCAGACAATAATTATGAAATGGATGGCCCTATGTTTAATATTTATCATATAGGCCCTGATAAGGACAATAATCCTGATAATTGGGTAACAGAGGTGTGCTTCCCAGTTAAAAAGATATAAATCTATCTTGTATTTTAATTGGGATTAACAAAAACAAACCTATTATGCCTTGATATGTTGTTGTTTTAACCAAACCTTCATCACCATCTTTTGTGGTAATAGTTTTGCTAGTACATGACTTAACTTTGTATTGATGCCATACACAGAAATATCTTTATTTTTCTTTGCATCTTTCAAAGCTTTTATGGCAACAACATCTGGAGTTACTATACCCGAGAATTTTTTTGTTCCTTTTTCAGCCTTAACTATCCCTCTTTCAAATAGATTTGTACTCATCCACCCTGGACATACAGCAATTGCATTTATGCCTTTATCCTTAAGCTCAACATTTAATGCTCTTGTATAATTTCTTACGAATGCTTTAGTTGAACTATAAATATTTTGATATGGTAATGGCTGGAATGATGCTTGAGAAGAAACATTTATAATATGGCTACCCCTTTTCATATATGGGATACATACAAGACCCATTGCTACAACAGCAGTAATATTTAAATCAATCATATTAATAGATTCGTCTATACTCAAATCATTATATGAACAGAATTTTGCAAAGCCTGCATTATTTACAAGGTACTTTATACATATATCTTCTTTATCTAAAAAGGTACCAAGTTCTTTTACTTCTTCTAGTTTTGACAAATCTTTCGAAAAAATTTTTATCTTACTTCCAAATTCATCTATTAATTGATTTAATCGCCCTTTGTTTCTTGCAATTGCCCATATTTCTGTTATTTCTTTTTCATTTACTAATAATTTCAGAAATTCTTTTCCAAACCCACTATTCGCACCAGTTACAATTGCAATGTTCTTCTGACTCATAATTTGTCTCCTTTTCTATTAAGTTTATATATTTAGACTTATATTTTGCAAATTAAACTTGCTCTATTCAAGAGTTATATAAATACTTATTGCAAAAGTGCTATCGAGTAATCAGTTGACCATTTTATTGCTTTTGTTTGAAACTAAATGTATGATATATATAAATATAAATTTAACTCAAGGAGATAATAAAAATGAAAAAGTATGAATATGTTACTTTAAGCTATGAATCTCAATTTCTTGTAACTGGTGTAATGAAAGAACATCGCACAATTATCGAAGAATATGCAAAAAAAGGTTATCGTTATATTGGATTTATTCCCATAGAAATAAATGCCCATGGGTTCACAAGAAAAATTGATTTAGTTTTTGAAATCGAGGAATAAATACGTAAAAATTTTGAAAATATATGATTTTATAGATGAATTAATAACTTTTATGGAAAATAGTAAAGTAAATGATTTAGCAAAGAGTGCAATAATTCATTTCTATTTTGTGTATGTTCATCCTTTTAGTTATGGTAATGGAAGAACATTAAGAGCATTATCGTATCTATATTTAATTAATAAAGGATATGATACTTTTAAAAAGAAAAGGATGTATATAAAGTTAATGAGAAGTATTTGAAAATGCTTGATATATATTAAAAATTTATCATAAAATATTTTAATAAAGAAATGAATCCCATTATAAGGATTCATTTCTTTATGTTATTTATAATATATTTTAAGAAGTGTATTTATAATAATATACAGTTTCTTTTCCAATACGCTCAGAGCCAATATTCGCCCATTTTTCTCCATAGGTAGATTTTATCTGAGAAATATCTGAATCTGTTGATTTAACAATCAAGCCAGCCTGAGATTTAAATATGCCCTTTTTCTTATTAACATCTCCAAATCTCAACGTGCCACCATTCAATAGTAATAAATTTCCGTTTTCATGGTGTTGCATTGTGCTAATTCCATTGACGATTTCTGGTTTAGAGGAATCAATAAATATATAATCATTAAAGTTATTTTGTAATCTTAAATTTCCACCTCCATTGTCTGCTTTTATTATATAATCCTCAGCATCTATATTACATTTCAATGTAGCATTTGGTATTTGAAGAATTTCAAATACATAAACTTTGTGCTCATATTCTAATTCATCATCCCAGTTATCTTTATTATCACTAACTAAATTAATATGGCAATTAGTAAAATAATTTCCACTAAACAGAGAATATGCTTTTTCATCTTTATCTTTTATTTTTAAATAAGTATCATAATCAGTGTTATAATAACGTTGACCACATCTTCTTATAATACCAGATATACAAGTATCTCTTATTGAATCAAATAAAAAGCCACAATGACCACATTGATCGATTGTAATATTATTGATTTTATAACTACCATATCCTTCAAGATTCTCAATTTGACTACTTTCTAGACCAACTTCTTGTATTTTTTCAATATTTACATTATTTATGCTAGTACCAGTCATAATTCTCATTCCATTTTTACATTTATATATTCTACTGTTAGAGATAATTGCATCAATACCTGCATCAACACCTAATCCACAAGAAGAAACTGTAATGTCATTTGAAATTGCATAATATGGTATCTGAATTCCTATACCTGAGAAACCACTTATATGAAGATTTTCATAATGACCAAGACCTCTAGTATTATCCCTTAGACCATCAGTTGTAATCGCTGATACACACTCTAAGTCTTCACCATTATCATTTTTCTTAATGAGCATTTCATAATGATAATGTGGATTTCCTTTTGTTGGGGGTTCATCGTGAACAAGTACCTCACAGCTATCAGAATAAAAACTTATATTTTTAATACATTGTTTTCTTTTTACTAATGTAATAATACTCATGTTAGGGATTCCACTTGTTATAAATTGTGTAGCAGATGTTGATGAATCAGAATCTCCTAGTAATGTAATTTCTTTATTAATAGTAATACCAGTTTTAAATAAATATTTACCTTTTGGAAAGTATAAAACACAAAAGTCCAGTTCATTAATAATCTTCTGTATAAGAAGTCCTACATCTTCTGAACCATCGTTTTTAATATCAGGCTCTCTTTCTAATACATTAATCCATTTTTCATACTTAAATTCTTCCATAATATCATCTATTCCTTTCTTATTCACTTTCAATGTTACATGATTTTTTTAGTTATCAGTTTGACTATATTAAACTCATTAAAACTAGAATTTTAGAAAACTACCTCGTTGAGCTTAATAAATTTGCTTATTTATCTATCATTTTATGATAATGAACCGTATTTTCAAACTCTACCTTTTTACCAATTTTTTCCCATTTTCCACCATAAGAACTAGCAACTTCATCACTTGTTACTTTTGTTGTTGTTAGTATATCGCCTATCTGTGGACTATACATTTTAAGCTCTTTATTATTGCTATTTATATACATATCACCCTTTTTTATCTTGATTTTATCACCATAATCCTCTTCAGATACACCAATCCCATTGATGCTACTAATCTCACCATCATGGAATATAACTGTTTGTCCTTTGTTATTGTATATTAAATTTCCTTTTTCTGACTCAAGAACCATATCAGTAGCATCTATAGTGCATCTTAATAATACATTTTTGGTTTCAAATGCCTTTATGAGATATACAGTGTGATTTTCTTTTCCTTTATCTTCCCAATTGTCTGTATTATCATTTGGTATTGTTATATTACTTGCTTCTATTGAATTTCCATATAATAAATAATATGCTTCCTCAACCTTTTCATCTAACTTTAAGTAGTCATCATAGCTAAAATTAAAATAATATTGCCCACATCTTGAGACATTGCCTAATATTTGGGTATTAGATATTGAATCAAATTTGAATCCACAATAGCCACATTGGTCAATTGTGATATTTGTAATAAAGTTTGAGCCCTTACCAACATTGTTAATAGCAATCTTACCTACTTCTTCAACTCTCATACCATTGATAAATGTTCCAGTAGAAATTTCCATTCCATAATCACATCCCCAAGCCTTTCCATTAGTAATTATCGAATTTTCCCCTGCACTAATACCATGATTACATGAAAAAACAGTGATATCATTTACTGTAGAATTATTAGACATTTTAAGTGCAATTTCACCAAAACCACCAAAATCTACATTTTCATAGTGACCAGACCCTTCTGGTGTATTTTCACATACAATTGCTGATATACATTTCCCTTTGTGTTCGCTTTTGAATGTTATTTCATGATGAAATCCTGGGTTACCATTTGCAGGAGGCGCACTATAACTATTGGTATTACAGTTATTTGATTGAAAAGAAATACTTTTAATACAATGCTTTACTCCCTTTACTGTTATTATTGTGAAACTTTCCATTGTCCCATTTTCTATCTCTTTTTCATCAAATTTACCAGAAAATTGTGTCGCTCCTGAATAAAAATCTTTATGATTTGGATTATTCGACCTAAAATAGGTATCTCCACATAGCGTTAAACGCTTATTAATCTCTATACCACTTGTAAATAGGTATTTCCCTCTTGGAAAATATATAATGGAATCTTCTGGTGCAGCATTTATGATTTCTTGCACTCTATAACTTACATTTTCTTTTTCAGTATTACAAACTCCATAATCTAAAACATTAATCCACCCATCTGTTTCTTTAATTATTATAGGTTCTCCCATAATTCACTACCTCCTAATTTTAGAATTATTCTTCTATTTTTTTATAATAGTACATAGGATTACCAGCAAGTGTTTTTACACCTATTTGCTCCCATGTTCCACTGTGTAATTTACTTATTTCTTCTTCAGAATCTAATATTGATGATATGACAGTATTCTTTCTTAATCTAGGAACTATTAAGTCCTGTACACCATTTTTTATACTAAGTGTATTGTCACTTATCTTAAGTAAATCACCCTGATTTGTATCAGAAATCTGAACGCCACCTACAGAACAAAGTTCACCATCATAAAACTTATAAGTATTTCTACCATTTTCCAATAATAAGTTACCTTTTGCACATTGTACAAAACTATCTGCCTCAGCATCACATTCTAGCATTACATTAGTTGTCTCATTTGCTTTGATTACATGTATCTTACGCTCTAAACCATTCTCTAGAGTATCAACATTATTATTCATTAATACAATATTACAGTTCTCTAAAGTATCTCCATAAAATATTGAATAAGCATCTTCTTTTCTATCTGTCATATTCTTGTAAGTATCATAGTCAACATTTTTATAATACTGAGCACACTTAGTAAATCTTGCATTTACTCGGCTATGAGCCATCTTGTCAAACTTAAATCCACAGTATCCACAATTATCAACTGAAAGGTTCATCATAAGATTGAAACCAAGCCCTTTATTATTAATACCTATTTCTTGAATGTCTTCTATTTTTACGTTGTTTACACTGACACCAGTCGTAATCTCCATTCCGTTTTTACATCTATAAACCTTACTACTAGAAAGCATGGATTTCTCTCCAAGTTTTATACCAAGTCCACATGAAGTAACAGTGATATCATTTGCAGTAGCGTAAAATGGAACTTCTATTCCTGTTTTTGAAAAGCCAGAAATATATAAATGCTCAAAATGTGATAGACCTTGTACTCTTTCTCCTTCTGTGATAGCAGATACATTTTCAGGTAATTTACCTTCTATTTCTCTATTATCATAATAAAAGTTAATATTTTTGATTGTTTGATTTGTTTCTGTCAATGTAATAATGCTTATATTAGAAACTCCTCGAGTTATAAAATTTGTTGCTCCTACAAGAGATGGTTGTTCTTTACCTTCTACTTGCTTTGGAACATCCCCTCCATAATAAGAATTTCCTTGAAGTGTTATTTGTTGGCTAATTTTAATACCTTTTTCAAATAAGTAATCCCCATTTGGAAAGTATATAACGGAATCTTTTAGTGATTCATCAGAAACAATCTCTTGTATCATATCACTTACATCTTCTTTTCCAGTAATGTCTATCTTGTTGTTTAGTTCCAGCACATTAACCCAGTCTGGAGTTTTAGTTTCAATTGCCATGATTAATTCCCCTTTTTAAAATTTAAATTATTTGTATCTACAGGAATAAGTGTATTTTTACTATAACTAGAGCAAGTAAGTATATTTTTATGATATTTGAGACAATCGTTATAATGAAATATCTTGGATTTCAATAATTAAGATATTGAATAAACGGATTGAACATTGCATTCATAAATAAGTTGATAGGTTTTCTCTTTTTGTAATAACACAATTCCTGTTATCTTATAGTACTATGAGATAACCTCTTAAAAGTAGTCAATTCGTTTATAAAATGATTATATTTTGTTTATAAACTGATTATATATAAATAATTTGTAATTCTAAGATTACTAGAATTAACTAGTCCAAAACTACTTATATACAAGATATTTACAAATACCCTTAGCATATAAAACGAGATGTATCTTATTTTGAACTTTCTATGATGATAAATCTAAAAATATTAAATATTCCATCATAATTAAGTGTTCTGTAAAAAAATAATTACTTCTTTATGAATGGTAATTCTATATATTTGTTTTATTTTATGTATGAGATAATCAATAAAAACAAAGAAAATGATTGATGAAGAATTATTGTAATGAAAGAATTAGCTATCAAAATTTTAAAAGGGCTTGATGGTTTAAAGGGTATAATTCATTTAACACAAGTTATGAGTGTTCTCGGAAATGCTAAAGCACTATTACATACTGTTTATAATATATGGCTGGTTGTTTGTGGTATTACTCTTTTAATAAGTAATTTTAAAGTTTATATGATTGTTTCAAAATCTTCACATCTAATTGCAACATTATTATTTATTGTGATAATGATATATGCTATTGATGGTTGTATTCTATTATATAGGCACTTCGTGTTACATTACTCTCCTTTGCAATTTTTTCTAGCGATACATCAAGATATCCAAGTTGTGTGAAACATCTTCTTACAACTTTCAATAAGGAAGATGTTGTCTTTTCTGAAAACTTAAATAAACTAGAGGCTAAAGGTTATATAAAAGAGAGCCAAATAAACCAATATAAATTCAAATCATGCATAATTAATTAAAAATGAGTTATCTGAATATGATATATACTATATCACCTTTAGATAACTCATTGTTTTAATCTTCTTAATTTAACTGTTTCAATCATTAAAATACATCATTTTCTATTTCTACACATTTAGTATTCTTTTTCATGTCATCCAGTACCTTTAGTGCACTAAAATCAATTAAATTATGTTGTTTATATTTAAATCCGATTTCTCTTAATTTTGAATTTAATAAAATAGCGAGCAATAGTATTCCAAAAGAAAATAAATATTTCGAGGAAATGTTAGAAGCATTATAAATACTAAAGCTCAGAAATAAACATATGAATATACCAACAATAGCCAAACTGATACACATTACTTTATATTTTAATCTTCTATCTTTAATACAAACTCTTATAAATAAATCTTCATTTAATATTTCTTTAGCTATTTGATAATCTTCCATATTGCAATACATCTTCTCATATTTTTTCTTATTTAGTTTATCATATTCTTCTACTAATTTTCTTTCGATATCGTTTTTAGGTTCATATATATAAGACAATTTATCTCCTCCACTCTATTTATTTGCTTCTATATTTTTAATATAAACAAATTTAGACTCATACAATTTAAATTTATCATTTTCTATAACTATTTTATCATTAAATGCCTTAAAATGTTTTGATATTTTTATAAATATGCATCGTACTATATTTATGTATAACACTTTCATCGTTCTCCATTTAGCACAACATCCATTATAAAATGTGTTACAACACACAAAATATCATCACATATTCTTGATTAAATTTGTAATTGAGATAAATTATTTAGAAATAAATAGTAGTAAAGACTTGCAAAGCATACAATATATGATACTAAAGTGGCATAGATTGCACATTAAATTCCAATTCTATATTATTCAAAAACAATTCTATTCTTTCCATTATTTTTAGCTATATAAAGTTTCTTATCAGCTCCATTTACTAATTTATCAATACTCATATCTCTAGTATACTCTTCTACTCCACCACTTACTGTAATCTTATTTACTAGCTCTATCAATCTTTTATCACTAGAAACTCTAATGCGTATACGTTCAGCAACTTCAATAGCTTTCTCTTTTGTAAAATTAGGCATTACAATAATAAACTCTTCTCCTCCATACCTTGAAGCAATTCCTTCTTTTCCAATTTCTTCTGTTAAAATCTGAGCGAATCTAATCAATACATTATTTCCACAAAGATGCCCATATTTATCATTTACTTTCTTAAAATCATCTATGTCAAATAATGCAATGGATAAAACCCTCTCTTCTACTGGTTTTTCTAATATAGTAGTAATATATTGTATTAAATACCTTCTATTATACAAATTCGTCAAATCATCTACAATTGCTTGTCTTTTAAGTTTCTCATTTAATTTATATACTTTGTCACGCTCATAAGAATACTCTTTTAAAACGGTTATCATTACTACACATAAAAACAATGCAACAATAATAAAATTACTTATTGTATCTGACATACGAGACTCCCCTATAGATATAATTAGGTTAGGATAGTTAAATGCTAAAAATATAGATACTCCATACACTATTATAGATATAAGTAGTATAATCATTCTTTTATATCCATCGAGTGTCAGTGATATTACACATATCCCCAATAAGAAATAAAGTATCATACCACTATTTACACCTCCACTGATAAAAAAGAGTATCGGAAATAAAAATAGATTAAGCCCTATATTAATTACTACACGTCCTATGTTAATATACCTTGTCTTAAAAGAATAGATTGCCAATATTGTCATTACACAAAAGCAAAAAAAACTGCCCCATACTGATATACTAGGAAGACTACTAAAAAAAGCTGCGACAAAAGCTAAAAATGAACAAATAACTCCAGCAAAACAAAAAAGATAAAAAAGCCTTTCTTGTAAGTTTAAATTTTTATTGAAATACTTATCCATATATTTTTTAATATACTGTTGTATAGATGTCAAATATTCACTCTCCTCTTTTATTAAGACATTTTAATTTAATTATATGTATAATATTATATCATATAATAAACCGCTTTAAATAATCGCTTATATATCCAATATATGGAATTAATTTTGTTTAATAAGCACATATAAAATAAAAAAGCAAAGTACTCATGTTATGACTTAAAGTACCTTGCTTTGCCTATATCTTAAAAAAAATTTACAACCTATAATCTATTCCAACTCAAATGCCCCTGTATAAAGACTATAATAAACGCCTTTTTGATTTATTAAATCATCATGAGTACCTCTTTCTATTATACGACCCTGCTCAAGAACTATAATTGAATCTGAGTTTCTAACAGTAGACAACCTATGTGCTATTACAAAAACAGTTCTACCCTTCATAAGATTATCCATACCTTGCTGTACCAACACTTCTGTACGTGTATCAATAGAAGATGTAGCTTCATCAAGAATCATTACTGGTAGATTTGCAACTGCTGCACGGGCAATCGAGATTAATTGTCGTTGACCTTGTGAAAGACTAGCACCATTTTGTGTCAATATAGTCTGATATCCGTTTGGTAGCCTAGTAATAAAATCATGTGCATTTGATAATTTAGATGCCTCAATGCACTCTTTATCTGTAGCATCCATTTTACCATATCTTATATTATCCATAATTGTACCTGTAAACAGGTTGACATCTTGTAATACAACCCCCAATGAATGGCGTAAATCTGTCTTTTTAATTTTATTGATGTTAATACCATCATATCGAATTTTTCCATCTGCCAAATCATAAAAACGGTTAATCAAATTTGTGATGGTAGTTTTTCCAGCTCCAGTTGCACCGACAAATGCTATTTTTTCTCCTGCTGTTGCTTCCAATACTATGTTTTGTAGCACTAATTTCTTTTCTGTATATCCAAAATCTACATCAGAGAACTGAATATTTCCTTTTAAAGGAGTGTATGTTATTGTACCATCATGATGAGGATGTTTCCATGACCACACCCCTGTATTGTCAGTTGTTTCTATTGCTTCACTATTATTAAATCTAGCATGTACTAGTGTAACATATCCATTATCTTGTTCAGGTTCTTCATCAATTAATTCAAATATACGTTCTGCACCTGCCAATGCCATAGCCATCATACTAATCTGTTGCGCAATCTGTGATACAGGCATACAAAATGTCTTTGACAAGTTTAAGAAAGCCACAATCATTCCAACTGTAATAGAGCCTACACTATGCAGTGCCATAAGACCTCCCAAAAGAGCAATTAACACATATTGCAAATTACCAAGTTGCATAACAGTTGGCATAAGTATGTTACCATATTTATTTGCTTGTGTAGAATCTAAACATAAATCTCTATTCTTTTTATCAAATTGCTGTTTTGCATCTTCTTCATGGCAGAATACTTTAATTACTTTTTGACCATTTATCATTTCTTCAATATAACCTGTAATGTTTCCTAAAGTTTCTTGTTGCTTTATAAAGTATTTTGCACTTGCGCCACCAATTTTTTTAGTAGCTATACTCATAATGACTGTTACTATTAAAACTAGAATTGTCAGAGGTACATTACTTATAAACATAGAAATCAATATAACAACTACTGTAATAATAGCCGAAATAAATTGTGGTAATGCCTGTGAAATAAACTGACGCAATGTGTCTGTATCATTGGTATAATGGCTCATAACATCTCCATGTGTATGAGTATCAAAATAACGAATAGGAAGTTTTTGCATATGTACAAACATGTCATCTCTAATCTCTTTCAACGTTCCTTGAGAAATTTTTACCATAATTCTATTATAGAAAAATGTTGCAACAACTCCTAAGACATAAATACATGCCATTAAAACAATTGTATATAATAATCCACTAAATGATGGATTCTCTTCAAGTAAAAGTGGAGTTATATAGTCATCAATCAATGTTTGCAAAAACAAAGAACTTATAACAACTGTACAAGAGCTGAAAAGAATACATACAACAACTGTACCAAACAAAACTTTATGTCGTCCTACAATGTAAGATAGAAGTCGTTTCCATACACTGAATACTTTTATTTCCATTACTTATTATCTCCCTTCGTTTGTGAATCATAGATTTCTCTATAGATTACATTTGTTTTCAGCAATTCCTCATGTGTACCATATCCATTGATTTTACCGCCTTCCATAACGATAATATAATCAGCATCTTCCACTGAAGAAATACGTTGTGCAATTATAATTTTTGTAGTATCTGGTATCTCCTCACTGAATGACTTTCTAATCATCGAATCAGTTTTTGTATCTACTGCACTAGTAGAATCATCCAGTATTAAAATCTTTGGTTTTTTTAGCAAGGCTCTTGCAATACACAGTCTTTGCTTTTGACCACCAGAGACATTTGTACCTCCCTGTTCAATATAAGTGTCGTATTTATCTGGAAATGTATCAATAAAAGGACTTGCCTGTGCCAATTTACAAGCATGTATTATTTCTTCTTCACTAGCATGTTTATTTCCCCAAAGTAGATTTTCTTTAATTGTTCCAGAAAATAACTCATTTTTTTGGAGAACCATTGCTACTTCATTACGAAGTGTAAATAAATCATAATCTTTTACATTTACACCTCCTATTGTAATTTTTCCCTCTGTAACATCATAAAGTCGTGGTATTAACTGAACCAACGAGCTTTTTCCACTTCCAGTTCCACCTATAATCCCCAATGTTGAACCAGTCTCTATATGAAATGAAATATTTTTTAGACATTCTTTTTCTTTATCATCTACATAACTGAATGACACATTATCAAAACTTATATCTCCATTTTCCATATGATATACAGGATTATCGCCGTTTTTTAAGGAACTTTCCTCATCTACTATTTCTATAATTCGTTCAGAAGAAGCTCTTGCCATATTAATCATAACCATAACCATAGATAACATCATAAGACAATTAAGAATGTTCATGGCATATGCAATTAAACTTGAAAGTTCCCCTGTAGTCATTGTAGTTGCATTGCTTGAAACTATCATCTTTGAACCAAACCAACAAAGCAGTAGTGTACAGCAATATATGGAAAACTGCATTAATGGCATATTATATGCAACAATTTCTTCAGCTTTTCCAAACGTCTTGTATATTTTTTCTGATATACTCTTAAACTTCTTGATTTCAAATTTCTCTCTTACAAAAGATTTAACTACTCGTATACCTGTGAGATTCTCTTGCACAACACCATTTAAATCATCATAAATATTGAACACTCTTTCAAAGTAAGGATGGGAACGGTTTACAATGAGATATAAACCCACTCCAAGAATTGGAACTGCAATCAAAAATATAAATGATAGACTTGTATTAACCATAAATGCTGCAACCAGTGAAAATACAAGCATAAGTGGAGCACGCACAGCCACACGAATAATCATCATATAAGCATTTTGAACATTCGTAACATCTGTGGTTAATCTTGTTACAATACTTGAACTTGAAAACTTATCAATATTAGCA
This sequence comes from Clostridioides sp. GD02404, assembly GCF_045898275.1. Classification (NCBI taxonomy): domain Bacteria; kingdom Bacillati; phylum Bacillota; class Clostridia; order Peptostreptococcales; family Peptostreptococcaceae; genus Clostridioides; species Clostridioides sp. GD02404. The sequence continues at coordinate 70,520 of NZ_JBJOCA010000002.1, read as the reverse complement.
AAAGAATAGCCCTGTATTTTGTAATACATATCCTTTCTTAAATTTTGTGCAAACCCAGCAGATGCAGTAGCACAAAAACTTCCAGACAGGATTCCAAAACATAATCCTAAAAGTACACAAACAATCAAAATAGTGCCAAGTCGTACTAGTGTCTGTGTATTGTTTCCACTGATTCCTACATCAATCATTTGTGCCATAATTAGAGGAATCAAAATTTCCATCAAAACTTCCAATATAACAAACACTGATGTTAGTATGGAAGCAGTTTTATACTCTTTAATAGAACGAGCTAATTTTTTAATCATACTCTATCTCCTTTTCTAAATAAATTTTAAGATGTTAACTTATTCTAGGTTTTATCAGACAACTTCAATTATCTATAATTTTCTTACTTAACTTTTCTTTATTTCGTATAGAAATGGATATACTTAGATGCCTAATATTTAGAATTTTATCATTATATCTTTTGAATGAGAATTTCAAAAAACGCAATAACATTAGATAAAATCTAATGTTATATTGAAATTATATTATCTTACAATTATACTTTTGATATGGAAGGAAGGTGCTATATGAATACTCAACAATTAGAATGTTTCGTATGTGTTGCTGACAAGTTAAATTTTACAAAAGCTGCAGAAGAACTTTTTTTATCTACTCCTACAGTTACTCACCATATCAAAAATCTAGAAGAAGAATTAGGAGCAAAATTATTTATACGAAATTCAAAAATGGTTAGACTGACAGAAATTGGAACTATGTTTTATAGTGATGCCAAAGATATACTCAACAAAATAGAAGTATCACAGAAAAGGATATCAAAAGCTACTTCTCAGAACACTTCTTTTTTGCGTATTGGATGTTCTAGTCATGCTGAACTCAATAAATTAAAAAATGTATTGTCAGACTTACGAATCGTCTTCCCACAGGTATACCCTTTAATCTTTATGGAGGATTATTTTAAGCTTAAAAATTTATTCAATAATAAACATTTAGACATTATGCTCTCAACAAGAGAAATGATTAGAGATATGAAAGAGTGTTCTTTTAAAAAATTAAAGGATGCTAAAAATTATGCTATTATGTCATCACAATCCACACTCGCTGAGAAAGATAGTCTAACTTTTGATGATTTAAAGACAAATTGTTTGATTATATTAAATCCTAAATTTATACCATTTCAACATGGAAATATATTGCAGGAAAAGATAGCATTACATTCTCAAAGCCACTTTAATATTGTATGTGAAAATGACCAAGCAAGTATCCTTCTTGCAAATTGTGGGTATGGTATAGCAATATTGCCTGAACATTGTATTCCAATAGAAAATGATGGCTTTGTTATTCGACCAATCATTGAACAAGCTATCATCGAATACGGTATTGCATATCAAAAAAACGTAAAAGAAAAATATATTCGATTCTTTATAGACAATTTTAATTGCTTGTAAATAAAAAAGAAGAGCCTTATATAAAGGTTCTTCTCTTTTATTTCAATATATATTATTACCTTACTTCATTATTACCCTATTTCATTTTTATTGACTTACTATATTTATTGATGACATTCCATTTACCATTTTCTTTTCTTAATTCAAGGCTTATTTTTGAATAACAATCTTCTCCAGATTGTGTTACTATGACCTTATCTCCAAACTCATTCTTATAACTATGTTCTTCTATCTTATTTTTCGTATGACCTACCACAATAGCATCTATTCCGTCTACTGACATTGCAAGTTTTTTTATTTCGCTACTTGGATTTTTCAGTGCCATATTATTATCTGAATGAACAACTGCAACGATTACATCTGGATTTTCCTTTTGCATAACTCTTATCCATTCTTCTGCATCTTTTACTAAATTGTTGGTATACAATTCTTCTGTTTTTTCAGGAGTATTTAAAGTTTTTGAATCTTTTTCTGAATTTAAATCACTAGAATCTTTTTTATCTTTGTCTACAGTAAGACCCAATACTCCAACCTTTATACTCCCCTCCCTAGTTTCCACTTTATGCATTATATATGGTTTTACATAATTGTCTCCAGACTCATTGTATATATTAGCTGACAAAACTGGTATCTTCATTTCCTCAAAATTTTCTATAATAGAATCTAAGATAGATTTTTTTTCTTTAAAATTCTTTTTATCCGATGTAAGCTCATGGCTACCAAGTACTACAGCATCATAACCAAGGTATACAATTGGCCATTCATTTATTTTTTTATGGATACCTTTCTTTGAATTGTACTGCCACTCTTTAGACCACTTAGTCATTTCCTTTGCATTGGTATCTAGAAAATCCCCAGTATCAATAAATATAGGTTGGACATCCCTATCTCTTTCATTAAACAGACTGACTGCCATTTCATCTGAAAAATTTTGATGTAGACCAGATGTTGTGATTATATTTACTTCCTTTCCAAATATTTTTAACTCACTGTACTTATCTTTTATATACCACTTCTCATTCTTCTTATCCAACTTAAAATTAATCTTTGATATACTATTACCATGAGCTCCAGGTTGTGTTACTATTACTTCCTCACCCGACTTATTTTTATATGTATGCTGTTCTATTTTTTCATGTGTATGCCCTGCTACAATAGCATCTATACCATCTACTGTAGTTGCTAATTCCTTTATTTTATTTCCTGGGTTTTTAGGATTTTTAGGTTCTTCACCTGAATGCACTATCGCAATTATTACATCTGGTTTCTCCTTTTCCATAACTTTTACCCACTTTTTAGCATCTTCTACTAAATCATTTGCATAGAGCTCTCCTTTATATTGTTCTTGTTCTCCAAGTTCTCTAGCTTTTTTATCTTCCTCAAAATTTTTAAATCTTGAGCGCTCACCTACTTCCTTTATAGTCAGACCCAGTATTCCAACCTTTACATCACCCTTATCAGTCTGTACACTTTTCATTACATATGGTTTTACATAGTTTTCTCCAGATTGTTTATATACATTTGCCGACACTAATGGTATGTTATTATTTTCAAAATCAGAAACCAGTTTATCAAGGCTTTGTTTATCATTAGAAACAAATTCATGATTTCCAAATGTAACTGCATCATATTTTAGTTTTGCCATTTCTTTAGCTAAGGGAACCTCTCCTTCACGTGGTTCAGCTATTTTTTTATACTCTGGTATTCCATCTTTAAATCTTACCAGTTTTTGTCCAGTAAACCACTTATTCATTTCACCACTTTGCATATCAAAAAAATCGCCTGCATCTACCATGAGTAGATTCTCATCATATTTTCTTTCTTCCTCCACATAAGATACCAAATTATCTGGAATAATTGAGTGTAAATCACTTGTAGCAAGTACATTAATTTCTGTATCTTTAGTACTTTGACATCCTGTGAGTAATACTATTAAAAATATTATTGATGTCACTATAATAAATTTTATTTTCATAAAAGCCTCCCCCTTAGATTTTGGATGATAATAAAATTTAATACCATGCTTTATCTTTACTATATAAGTTTGTACTATTTATTATACTAAAAGAACTATATGTAAATTCCTTTTTAATCAAATCTACATATAGTTCTCAATATTTTTTATTCGTAAAACAAAACCTGCTCTAGTAAACTAAGATTATCAATTAAGATTTCTACTAGTATACTCACATATATTTACCACATTTAAATACTCTTATCTACTCATCTTATCCATACTACTAATATTAGCTACTTTACTGTATCTATAAGTTTTATAAAATTATTCAACTGCTACTGTTTTACTAGACTTATCATTAATAACCCATGAACCTTTTTCTTTATTTACTTTAAAAGTAATTTTAGAATAGTATTTACCATGTTCACCTGGTTGCGTCACTATAACTTTATCTCCAGCTTTATTTTTATAGTCATGTTCATCTATTTTTTCATGAGTATGACTAGCTACAATCGCATCAATTCCATCTACTGTAGTTGCTAGTTCCTTTACTCTATTCCCAGGATGTTTTGGGTTTTTAGGTTCTTCCCCTGAGTGCACTACTGCAACTATTATATCTGGTTTTTCTTTTTCCATCACTTTTACCCATTTCTTTGCTTCTTCCACTAAATCATTTGCGTACAATTTATCTTTGTATTGAAATTGCTCTTGTAAATTTACATTTTTAAGACCTTTCCCTACTTCTTTTATAGTAAGCCCTAATACTCCTACTTTTATATTCCCTTCATTTGTTTCTACATCTTTTATGATATATGGATTAACATAATTTTCTCCAGATTGTCTATATATATTCGCTGATAATACAGGAATTGTTATTTGTCCAAAGTCTTCTATAACAGCATCTAAAAGGCGCTCATCTGACCAAAACTCATCTTTCTCAGATACAAACTCATGATTTCCAAGTACTACTGCATCATACATACCCTGATTCATAGATTTAACCATTGGACATCTACTAATCGTTTTCCCGGCATTGTTATCTCTTATATTTTTCCACTCTTTATACCATTGAGTCATTTCCCCTGTTTGAGGGTCTAAAAAGTCACCTGCGTCTACTACAACAGGTTCGATTGGATTACTTCGTTCATTAACAAGACTTACTGTCAATTTATCAGAAAAATGTGAATGTAAATCTGCAGTAGCAACTATACTTACCTCTTTATCAATTACTTTTAACTTGCTAGACTTTTCTTCTATCTGCCACTTATCATCCTTCTTATTTAATTTAAAATTAATTTGTGATACACTGTCTGCATGTGAACCTGGTTGGGTAACTATTACTTCTTCATCAGACTTATTTTTATATGTATGTTCATCTATTCTTTCATGAGTATGACCAGCTACAATTGCATCTATTCCATCCACTGTAGTTGCTAATTCTTTTATTCTATTACCTGCATTTCTAGTCGTTTTGGGTTCTTCACCTGAATGTACAACTGCAACTATTATATCTGGATTTTCTTTTTGCATTACTTTTACCCATTTCTTTGCATCTTCTACTAAATCATTTGCATATAATTTTCCCTTGTACTCTGCTTGTTCTCCAAGCTCTCTTGCTTTTCTATCTTTTTCAAAATCTTCAAGACCAGGGCTTTCCCCTACTTCTTTTATAGTAAGACCTAGTATTCCTACTTTTACATTCCCCTTATTTGTCTTAACATTTTTCATTATATATGGTTGTACATAGTTTTTTCCAGATTGTTCGTATATATTTGCCGATACCAATGGCATATCATTATTTTTAAAATCAGAAACTAGTTTATCAAGATTTTGCTTATCATTTGAAACAAATTCATTGTCTCCAAATACCACAGCGTCATACTTCAAAGGAGCCATGTCTTTAACTATAGGTACCTCATCTGTACTTCGCTTAATTATATCTTCATATTCTGCCCTACCACTTGTTTTAATATTGACTAGTTTTTTTCCAGAAGTCCATTCCCACATTTCTTTACTTTGTGTACCAAAAAAATCACCTGCATCTACCATAAGTAAGTTTTCATTCTTTGCTCTTTCTTCTTTTACATATGAAACTAAAGAATCTGTCATAATTGAATGTAAGTCAGCTGTAGCTAATATTTTAACTTCTGCATCTGGTGCTTTTTTTTCTATATTTTTAGTACTTTGACAAGCCACAAGTGATACAATTAAAAATATCATAGATGTTATTATAGCAAATTTTATTTTCATAAAATCCCCCCTCTTAAATTTTTAGATTATAATGAAATTTAACATCATACTTTATTTTAAACTATAGCATTTTATATGCTTCTGAGCAACATTCACTTAGTCACATATTATTATATTTAAAGATATACATTTTATTTTCTATGTTATTGTATTTAAGTATCTTTTATATCGTTATATTAAATGGAATGATTACAACTTAGATTTTGGGTATGCAAGTATATTTAAAACTACACAAGATTGAACAAGGTTTAAAATCAGATATGTAAGAATACTGATACTAAGCTCAGTTTCTACCTTAGATATGATATTGACATTACAATTGATGAAGCTCTAAAGAACTGCATTGTACCACTTCACATCCTTGTGTGAAAGGGTACAAAGAAGTTCGATTTTATTTATACTAATCTTTATAACTTACAAATTCATTCATTATTTTTTAGGATTTACAAGTTCATAAAGTAACTTTGGAAGTAGTTCGTCTATTTGCTCATCATTAAACTGGCAAGTTCCAACAGCTTTATGTCCCCCACCACCATACTTAAGCATTAGACTACCAACATCCACACTAGAAGTTCTATTTAAAATACTATATCCAACGGCTACAGAGCATCCTTTTCCACCTTTACCATTTACAATCCAAGCAGATATATTTTGTTCTGGATACATACTGTAAATCATAAAACGATTCCCTGTGTAGATTGTCTCAACTCCACGTAAATCAGAAATGATAACATCGCCTTCTACACGTGTATATTTGGCAACCATCTCTTTAAATTTACTTGTTTGTTCAAAATAAACGTCTATACGTTCTTTTACATCTGGTAAATCTAAAATTTCTTCTGTACTTAAAGTTCTACATGCATCAATTAACTTCTCCATTAATTGATAGTTAGATATAGTAAAGTTTCTCCAACGACCAAGACCAGTTCTTGGGTCCATAAGGTAACCAATCAAAATCCATCCAGTTGGATTTTGTACTTCTTCTATTGTAAGATTTCCTGAATCAACTTTATCTACTGCCTCTAACATTTCATTAAAATGAGGAAATCTTTCACTTCCACCATAATACTCATAAATAATTCTTGCACAAGAAGGAGCAATACGACTTTCGCCTTTGTACTTTCCTAGAAGTTCATTTCTCTCAAACTCACTAGAATGATGGTCAAACCAAAGACCACACCCCTCAACAAATGGTACATTTGCAAGACAATCATCTTCTGTTACCTCAACCAGGCCATCCTGTAAGTCTTTAGGATGAGCAAATTTCCAATTATCAATAATACCTGCTTCTTTTAATAGTGCACCACATACCAATCCATCAAAATCAGAACGTGTAATTAACCTCATAATTTTCATCCCCTTTACTTTAAATATGTCATATATACAACAATCTTTTCCTTAGATATATCATATCACTTTATATGTCACCTTGATATACATTTTATTACATACAGTGAAATAAAAATACTAAAAAAATAACAGCTTGGTATAAAGATTAAACTGTTATTTTTTTAGTATTTTATTGCTCTTCATCTTCTTTAGGTGGTGTAATTATTAACCCTATAGAGTGCATTTTTCTTCCCTCTCCATTTGAATTATTTCTAAGAGGTTCTAGTATACTAGCAATCTTTTTACTTGCTTCAGTTATCTCATCAACACTAGCATATACTGGACAGACAGAAAATCCTGAACCATCTTTTAGAATATCCTTTTCCTCTCTTTTGGCATACTCATAAAACTCTTTTAAAAATACCATCATATATTGAGTAAATAGTTGTGCATACTCTTCTCCAGAATTTTCATTTATAATAGTCTTTACATCATCAGCTATGTCTAACTTCATAGCATATACTTTTTCAACAGTTCCTCTTATTTTATGCTCTTCAACTACCTTTATAATGTCATCTTCTAGCATTTTATTAAGATAGCGATAAAGTGTAGCTTTTGATATATCTTGAAATTTTTCTCCTAATTGTTTTGCTGTAGTTCTATTATTTGAAAAAATCTCAAGTATCAACTTACATTTAGTTGGATTTACAAAGCAATCCATCAACTTATCATTCATATTATATCCCTCCTATAATATTATTAATAAGATAATATTATCATGTTGATAATGTTAATTCAATATTGACTGGAAATTTTATACACTAGTTTAAGATATCATATTTTATAGTAAATTAAGAACAGTAATACCATTTTCATAGACAGTTTCTTTTTAAAAAATAAAAAAAGTCCTTGAATTATTAACATAACTCAAAGACTTTACGTTTCATGATTTAATACTAAGCTAATTTTGCTTTAGCAACTTCTGCTAATTTTGCAAATCCTTCTGGGTCTTGTATAGCCATTTCAGATAACATCTTTCTGTTAACTTCAATACCAGATAATTTTAATCCATTCATTAATCTTGAATAAGATATTCCATTCATTCTAGCAGCTGCATTTATTCTTTGTATCCAAAGTTTTCTGAAGTCTCTCTTCTTTAATTTTCTTCCTATATAAGCATTTTTTAATGCTTTCATTACGAATGTATTTGCTGGTCTATATAATTTGCTTCTAGATCCTCTGAATCCTTTTGCAAGTTTTAATATTTTCTTATGCTTTTTACGAGCGTTCATAGCTTTTTTAACTCTTGCCATCGTTATGACCTCCTTTATATCCCTCTTCTATAGTTATTATTTATAATCTGTATCTTAGTATGGTAATAATTGTGCTATTCTCTTAGCATCTCCATCACTTACTAAAGTTGATTTTCTTAAGTTCATTTTAGTTTTTGCAGATTTTTTAGTTAATATATGTTTTTTATAAGCTTTAGCTCTCTTTAACTTTCCAGTTCCTGTTTTCTTTAATCTCTTTGCTGCACCTCTATGAGTTTTCATTTTAGGCATGACAAATTCCTCCTCTCAGTTAATCATCTATTTTTTTGGATCTATAATTACAACCATATTATTACCCTCAAATGCAGGGGCTTTTGTTGGTTCTCCAAACTCTTTTATTATATCTAAAAACTTAAGCATAACTTCTTTGCCTATGTCTTTATGTCCTAATTCTCTTCCTCTAAATCTAAGTTCAACTTTGACTTTATCCCCTTTTTTAAGGAACTTTATAGCATTATTAGCTTTCGTATTTAAATCATTTTGTTCAATACCTGGTCTAAGTCTTACTTCCTTTACAACTATATTTTTTTGCTTTTTCTTAGCTTCTTTGTCTTTTCTCGCCTGTTCATATCTAAACTTTCCATAATCCATTATCTTACATACTGGTGGATTTGCATTTGGCGAGATTTGAACTAAATCTAAGTTTTTGCTAGTAGCCATCGCTTGAGCTTCTTTAGTAGGCATTACTCCAAGTTGTTCACCTGTTGATGAAAGGACTCTTATTTCCTTGTCTTTTATTTGTTCATTGATTGCTAATTCTTTGCTAATTGTAGGACACCTCCAAATTTTTTATAAAATAAAAAGCGAATGATATAATCATCCGCCATATAAGTTACCAAATTTAAACAAGCTTAAACTGATATTAAGCTTTAACTTATATTTACCTTACTAACTTTCGTTGTAAGGTGAGAAGCGGACTTCTTCTTTGTTTTATTCTTACCTTATTTACTATATCACTTAATCAAATTATTTGCAACTACTTTTTTTAGTTTATTAAAATTTAATTACTTCTTCCTAATAATCATTATATGTACATGCTTCCTATTTTGCTATTAATTTTTAGATTTCTACTCTAACTCCTAAATTAATATTATTTTAAAACTACAACTGAAAAACTTACTTAGCCAATTTCATACATAATACTATACTCCACATCGCTTAATCTATACAATATAACATTTTTTATCATATTTATTTTATCTTGATTTGTCGTATTTTATTAAACATCTAAAAACAATCTGCATATATACATGAATTCACTTTTTCATACATTTCGCAAATTTATTTTTCTTTGGATAACATGTATATTTTTTCCATTAAAAATAAATAATAAAAAATAGTAAATATGGAAAATATAAAATTGATTAACAATAATTAATTACCTGAGGTGTGAATATGAAAATGCTAAACAACTTTTTTAAGAAAATCAACAATCCAGTTCCTGTCTTTGCACAAACAAAAATGGAAAGAGAAAATCAAACAGATGATTCACTTTCTACAAAACCAAAGACTACATTCAGAGATGTTGCTGGATTAGACGAAGTAAAAGAAGAACTATTTGAAATAGTCGATTTTATGAAGTCACCACAAAAATATCAAAAAATGGGTGCTAAGATACCTAAAGGGGTATTATTTTATGGCCCTCCAGGAACAGGAAAGACTTTACTTGCGTCTGCTGTAGCTGGTGAAACAAACTCATCATTTTTCAATGTTACAGGTTCAGAGTTCGTTGAGAAATATGTAGGTGTAGGAGCAAAAAGGGTTAGAACTTTATTTGAAAAAGCTAGAAAAGAAGCTCCAAGTATAATATTTATAGACGAAATAGATGCTGTAGGAGCAAAAAGACATCTTGAGAGCAACAACGAAAAGGACCAAACATTAAACCAACTTTTAGTTGAAATGGATGGATTTAATAAAGATTCCAATGTATTAATAATAGGTGCTACCAATAGACTTGACTTATTAGATGAAGCTTTACTTAGACCAGGAAGATTTGACAGACACATTCATATAGGTGCACCAAATTATCACACTAGATTTGAAATTCTAAAGGTACATACAGATGACAAGCCTATAGACAAATCTGTAAATCTAGAACTTTTAGCTAAAAAAACTCATGGTTTCAATGGGGCCCATCTTTCAAATATAGCAAATGAAGCAGCTATATTTGCAGTTAGAGATGACAGTGAATACATTACATCAGAACACTTTGACAAGGCACTTGAAAGAGTCATTGCAGGGCTAGAGTCTAAAAACTCTGCACTAGTTGAGAAAGAGAAAAAAATAGTAGCTTATCATGAAGCTGGACATGCTCTTGTAAGTGATATAGTAGGAATTTGCCCTATACAAAAAATATCTATAGTTCCTAGAGGACAAGCATTAGGTTATGTTCTTCAATTACCTGATGAAGATAGATATATTTATACTAGAGATGAATTAATTGGAAAGATAAAAATACTACTTGCAGGAAAAGCATCAGAAGAATTAATATTTAACCACAAATCTACTGGTGCAAAAGATGACTTAAAGAAAGTTACTGAAATAGCTAATCAAATGGTTTGTGAATATGGTATGAGTAACTTAGGATTTATGACTATTGATGGAAATGATAAAACTTTCTTATGTGATAAAATCCAAAAGGAAGCAAATCGTATAGTTGAGGTTTGTTATAAAGAGACTTTAGAGATATTAAAGGATAACCTTGAAGATTTACATTCTGTTTCTAAATTCCTATTTGAAAAAGAAACAATGACTCATGAGGAGTTAAAAGATTTAATAGGAAAAGAAGCTGTAAACTAGTATAAGACAATTTAATAGTCTTTTCAAAAGTAATTATATTATATTTAAATGACTTTTAAAGTCAAAATATTTCAAATTAATTATATTAAAATAAAAAAGCTATAGGTTTAATTTTATATTATTAAACTTATAGCTTTTTTTATTTTATATATTAATGTACTCTATACTAATTTATAAAGCATTTATCTAAGACAAAACAAGCACATGTAATTATCACTTCTCTTTCTCAAATAAATACAATAAAATAATTTAAAAAACCTTCTATACAAAAGCAAAATATAAAACAAATCTACTTACAACCTCATCTCTTTCCAACTTTAATATTATTTTCTAATATTTATTTCTTCTATTTACTATTAAATTTTATTTAATTTATAATCTTACTTTTTATCAGTATCTTTATTTTCTTCTGTATTGTTTTTCTTAGCATCTTCTTTGCTTTCAGCTTCTATTTCTTCACCTGTATTTTGATTTTCAAATCTTTCATGTTCTCTATGCTCACTATCTATTTTACAATCTTTAGCACCAAATTCTTCATGCCCTTTATGCTTCATATGGTTTCTTTCATCACATTTTGGTTCAAATCCTTCATGACCTTTTCTGCAATATCCATGTTCATATGTTCCTTCAAATCCTCTTGGGTCAGCGCCTCCATGACTTCTACACTCTTCATGACTATGCTCTCTTGGCTCAAATCCTCTGTGACCTCTGAAGTCTCCTTGGTCATACTCTCTTGATTCAAAGTTCCCATGACCTCTAAAGTCTCCTTGTCCATGCTCTCTTGATTCAAAATTTCCATGACCTCTAAAGTCTTCTTGACCATATCCCCTTGATTCAAAATCCTTATGACCTCTGAAGTTTCCTTGACCATGTTCTCTTTGCTCAAATCCTTCATAACCTCTGAAGTTCCCTTGACCATATCCTCTTGGTTCAAATCCTTCATAACCTCTGAAGTTTCCTTGACCATATCCTCTTGGTTCAAATCCTTCATGACCTCTAAATTCACCCTGACCATGTCCTCTTGAACCATGTCCTTCATGACCTCTACACTCTCCATAACCAAATCCTTCACGATGCATCATTTCAAATACTCTGCATCCTTCACACATATGATTCCATGGATTACTATGATGACCTTCAAATCCTCTAAAGTTTTCTTTTTTATCTCTGTAATAATTCATATTAACTCCTCCTAATTAATTCGATTTTTTATTAATCTATCTTCCCTCTTTTACTAAGGTACCTTATCTATTTTTAATTATAAAGGTACCTTAATGTTTTGTCAACATTATTTTTAAGGTACCTTATGTTTATTCGTTTAATTTTTTTCAAAAAAAGTGAACCATTTATAGTAAAATCTTATCTAATAAGTGAAAGGCAAAAAAGTAGCGCTACAATTTGCATAGAAAGGTAGGAATTCCTTTGAATAAAACTACATTTATAAATAATATCCTTGAATCAGAACAGACTTTGTATCGTGTATCTAAGTCTATTTTAGGAAACGACCAGGATTGTGAAGATGCCGTCAACAATGCTATTTTAAAAGCATATGAAAAGTTAGATTCTCTTAAGGAAGAACAATATTTTAAAACTTGGTTGATTAGAATAGTGATAAATGAATGTAACTCATTAAGACGTAAACAATTGAAATTTCTATCATTTGAAGACGTATTTAAAAATAAAAAAATCGATGAAAAAGAAGATTATAATGATTTGTATATTGCTATTCAAAGTCTACCTAAAAAGATTAAAGTTCCAATAGTCCTTTACTATATTGAGGGTTATTCAGTTGATGAAATTAAGGAAATATTGGATATACCTCAGGGGACTGTAAAAAGTAGATTATCGAGAGGAAGAAAATTATTAAAAACTAAATTAGAAAATATGGAGGTAATCATATGAATAAAAATAGCTTAAATAATTCGTTTCCAAAAGCTCCAGAAAGCTTTCATAATAGTTTAAATAAAACGCTAAATAGTTTACCAGAAAGAGAGGAAAATTATAAAATGAATAATAATAAAACACATAAATTACCATTTGGAAGGGGTTTAGTGGCAACTTTAGCTATCACTTTAGTATTAGGTACAACAGCTCTTGCAGTGGGAGAAATATATAGTATAGTTGGAAAATCAAGCATTAAGCCTACCTATACATCGATTCCAACTACTGAACAGGTAAAAAAAGACTTTAACTTTACCCCTAATCTAATTTCCGAATTTAGTAATGGATATAAATTTAAAGGGGCATATACTATAAAAGAAAAAGCACTTGATAAAAAAGATAATGTTTTAGGAGAATTAAAAGCACTTGAGTTTGAGTATAAAAATGGTAATGATGAAATATCTCTTGAAACAGCAAATAATGTGCTTGGAAAAGATTCTGATAAAATGAAAGTTGTAGATACTTACAAAGATATAAATATTTCTTATGAAACATCAATGTACAAGTTTGTGCCAGAAGATTATAAAATGACAGAACAGGATAAACTTGATGAAAAATCAGGTAAATATACATTTAGTGAAGGAATAGATAAAGTAGAAGTTAATGAATTTAAGTACTTGACTTGGGAACAAGATGGAGTTTACTACTCTTTTACAATTCAAGATTCAAATTTATCTATGGATGACTTAGTTAAGATGGCTCATGAAGTAATAGATGCAAAATAAGTATAATTAACAATAAAGTGTTCATGAGTTTATTGTATATAACTTTAGTTTTCTTATTAGTAAATATAGTCGTATCTTCCATCTTTATATTTTCTTTAGATTTAATATATAAAATTTTAGATATTTAACTACTCTAAAAATTTAACTAATCTACAAAAGTTATTACTAATATTAAAAAGCCCTTAAAAAGTCCATTCATATGGAATTTTAAGGGCTTTGACTTCATTATAAATTGTTGTATCAATTCTATTTGTAAAGACACAATAAACTACCCAGTTTAGATTTTAAAAACTTTAACTTCATTATAATTTTATATATGAATTTTACTTGCAAATATACAACAGGCTACCCAGTTTAGATTTTAAAATACTTAACTTTATAATAACTTATTTTATAAATTTTAATTACAAATATATAATAAATTCATAAAAAACAGATAAATAAGATAGATTATAAATATCTGATATTCTTAAAATAAAAATCAAACTATAATTAAAAACCTGTTATTTTAATAAAGGAGTTATTTCACCTAAATAGTATATATTTAGCACATGAAGAGCTCTTGTACAACAAGTGTAAAGAAGCAATCTTTCATCTTCACTATTGTACCTTTCCTCACTTGCATCGTATATTACAACTATATCAAATTCAAGTCCCTTAGATAAATATGAAGGTATTACTAATACACCATTCACATACTCATCATCATCTTTTATTATAGCCTCTACATTAATATGATTTTCCTTTAAAAACTCATACACTTCCTTAGCTTCATGGGCTGTCTTTGTTATAATACCAATAGACTTATAATTTTTATGTTTATAAGCTTTTATGTCTTCAATAAGCTTTTCATTCATATAATCTTTTTCTTTAAAACCAGTAACTCTAGGCTCATCACCATGTCTATCAACATACTCATCATCTATCGCTTTTGTAAGAAGTTTTCTTGAGAATCTAGTAATTTCCATTGTAGAACGATATGTTTTACTTAGATTTATTATGCAAGTATCATTCTTCAATACATCAGGAATATTATTATAGTCTCCAACATTCATGAATGGGTTAATTGATTGATTAATATCTCCTAATATAGTCATATTGGCAGATTTAAAAAGTTTATAAAATATTTCATATTGTAAAGGAGTATAGTCCTGTGCCTCATCTATGATTACATATTTAATCTGTGATGTATTTGGAATACCTCCAAGAGCTCCCTTTAGATATAGAAGTATCACTTGGTCTTCATAATAAAGACTCTTTACACTTAAATTATCCATTGTATAAGTTTTTATATTATCTATAATATTCTTATCATACTCAACATTCGCCTTTTCTAAAAACATATCTAAATTCTTAAATAAGTTTTTATAAGTGTCTATCAAATCTAACTCTGTCATTCTTGAAATTTTAGAATAAACTTCTTTCAGATGTTTTTTTACAATAAAAGTACTTTTCTCTATCATTTCTTCTTTTTCTATATAATCGCCAGATGCTTGAAACTCTTTAAATATTTCATCAATCCAAGCTTTTTCATATGGCTCAATTAAAAATATTATTCTTGCTTTTATTTTCTCTAATCTCTTCTTAATTGGTAAATTTGAATAGTCATTAGAAAACAGTGTTTGTAACTCCTTAGCTGAAATTATTAACTCGCCTCTTACAATAATATCTTCAAAACATCTATCATCTGTTTCTAAATAATTTAGATACTCTTTTAATATATTTGTGAACTCTAAAGAAGTTTTAAACTCTATATTTTCTATCCTGTCCTTATATGTGATTTTCCCATTATTAAGAATATACTCCATCATTTCAGCTGGGCTTTCTTTTTTAAATTCATCACCCAGTTCTTTATGCATATAGTCTTTAAATGTTGTCTGACAAATGTTATCTTCGCCAAGTTGTGGAAGTACGTTTGATATATAATCATTAAATATGTTATTTGGAGAAAATATCATTATATTTTCAGAAGTTATTTTATCTTTATGTTTATACAATAAATATGCTGTTCTATGAAGTGCTATAGATGTCTTTCCGCTTCCTGCGGCACCTTGTACAATTAAGTTCTTATATTTCTCATTACGAATTACTTGATTTTGCTCTCTTTGAATGGAAGTAACTATAGTTTTCATTTTCTCATCAGAGTTTTTACCTAAAAGCTCTTGCAAGACATCATCATCTATATTTAGATTACTATCAAACATATACTCAATTTTGCCATCTTTTATCTTATACTGTCTTTTTTTAGTAATTTTTCCAGAGATTATCCCCTCTGGACACTCATAGCTTGCTTGTCCAATTTCATAATCATAAAACATACTTGAAATAGGGGCTCTCCAATCATATACAAGAAAATCATAATCATCATTAATAAGATTTGACAATCCAATATAACACTTTTGAGACTCAGTTTCACAAACCTCTGTAAAGTCAATTCTTCCAAAATAAGGAGATTCAATCATTCTTTCATACTTATCTTTGAGTTTCTTAGTAAATTCATGGCTCCTTTTTTGATGTTTCATAACATCCATAAATGACATAAATTCTGAAAGTTGTTCTAATCCATTTTCCGCAGAAATAGAACCTAAGTCATTCCATAGTTCCCTTTGAGTTTCTATAGCATCTTTTTTTAGCTTATCTTCTTCATTACGCTTTTCCTCAAGTTGTCTATTAGCCTCTTTAAGAGTTTTTTGTAACCATTGATTTTCAAGATTTGACTCAAAATCATTTAGATTCATATTATAATCCTCCTCAATTGAAATTAACATTTAATCCACTATATCAATTATATAGAAATGAGGATATATTCACAGTCTTAAAAAAAATTTTTATTTATGATATAATTATAGTGGGAAAGAAAATAAAAATTTCTCTAAAAGCATCTAAAAACAACTTACTTAACTGCAAAACCACTATTTTTAAACAATAAAATAGGATAGTATTTTTTATCACCATCCTATTAATTCTCAATAAGTTTTACATTAATACAAGCTCCATTTGTATAACTTCGTCTTTTACAGGTCTATCATTCCATGTAAATCCACTAGCTATTGTATTTACCTCAACAAACCCTAAAGATTTATAAACATGAATAGCTCTACTATTACTTTTTAACACATCTAGCTCAATTTTTTTATATCCATATTCTTTTGATAAATCAATAATTTGTTTTAGAAGGCTACTCCCAATACCTTTTTCTCTATACTCTTTAAGAATACCCATACCTAAGTAACCAACAGTTTTGGTTTTAGGCAAAACATCACACCAACCAATACATGTATCTGATTTTACCTCAATTATAAATAGTTGTGGAAAATTTTTAGTTATAACATTCTTTATAAATTCAACTGTTTCTTCAAAAGGAAATGCTTCGTCCATAGCTAGATATTTCCTCTCTTTTGCAATTTTATCAAAAGTTTGCCAATATGACCAAATATACTTTTCTTCTGACTTTATAAATTTTATTCCTTCCATCAACTCAACATTTCCCCTTTTTTAATTTATTATTATAGTTAAATAATTTTTTCTTATTCTAATTTATAGTGATATATAAATTACTATATATGATAATATATTAGATTAAAATAGCTTTGTATATTTCTATTTATGTGTATCTATTAAAATAAGTTCTTTGATAGTTAAAGTAATATAGATGTACTAGCCCTTTGACTATATACTTAAACATCTCACAGTTTAATTTAAAGTATAATAAAATATATAGAAAAAATTATCAAATAATACTATAAAATTTTTAATCTTCATCAATATCCTGTTCGCTTTCATTCTTAGAGCTATTTTTTCTATCAAGTTCTTTTTCCGTAAAGAACTCTGGATGCTGTTTCATCAATTGCTCTATAAGTTCTGGGTGTTGTTTTACCATTTGTTCAAACAAATCTTCTCTATTTGGAAAATCTGGATATCCTTCATGTGAATTAAATAAGTTTTGAATTGCATCTCTACCAGCAAATCCACCTAAAAACTGTCCATGATGTGGTCTTGGTTGTGGTTGCATATGTGCCTCATCAAAGTTATTCCCATCCTCACTTTTTATAGTTCTTTCTAGTTCATTAGTAATCTTTGTAAGAATATAACTTAAAGTACTCTTTTCTTCTGGTTCTAATACATTAAATATTTGATTAGTTGGGTCTTCTCTCTGCTCATTCTTATTAATTTCATCCATTCCTTTTGATGTCAATTTTACTACCATTACTCTACGGTCTTTTTCTGAGTGTGTACGAGTGATAAATTGTTGATTTTCTAATTTCGAAAGCAACTCACCTAAAGATTGAGGTCTCATATCAAGTAAGTATGACAGTTCTTTTTGAGTTATTTCTGGCTTTATTTTTAACATGGATAATACTCTACCTTGTCCTCTATGCGTCGCTCTAAAAAATCCATGTGATTTATGATTTTGAAGGTGAAATTTATGTAGCAATGATTGCACTTTAAAAAATTGTTCTAGTAAATTCTCTTCTTTTGTTTCACTCATTATTGTTCCTCCTAAATTAATTTATTTTATAATTACATATTCTTATTTATTATGTTATTTATTTTATAATTTCATATGTTGTTTATTTTAAATCTATAATTTTAAAGCTACTTTACTTGTATCGAGTATAAAAGCAACCCTTTAATTTGTCAATGTTAGTTTATAATAAATTATAAATTTCCTACAACTGACACATCTTCATTTAACTATATTATATCCTATTCAAAGTTTATATCCTATACTTGTGCTTTTTGTATAATACCGTCATATTTTTTAAATAAAAATACCCAATTGACATAAATAATCTAATTGGGCATAAACAATTAAAAAAACTACTTTAGATTTAAATTTTTCATCTAACTTTTACTATTATTAACTCTCGCTATCAAGGAAATTGTATTAAAATACTTACCTGCCTCTACTTCCAGCATTTTTTTATCATTCTTAGCATAAGAATTATCACAGTTTAACCAATCATTCCAAGCTTCATCATGACAACTTAAAGCTTCACATTTTTCTACAGTTACAGACTCAGATTCTGACCAAAGCTCATTCCACCATTCAATTGAATGGAAATTCATATTATCTTGCCAAAATGGAATAAGTTCATCTGGTATACAATTAACAAAATCTTTTTTTAATCCAGGCATTGCCATAGCAATTACTCCTCCATCTTTTACAAGAGGTGATATATGGTTTTCTAAAAATCCTTCTTTATTACCAAAATAGTGATAAGAGTGTACACTTATCACTGCATCAAAAAAACCTTCTGCATAAGGTAATTCATGTGCTTCAGCTTGTATAGGAAATATTTTATCATCTAATTTAAATTGCTTAAATCTTTCATAGTTCTCAGTTGGCTCTATCCATAAATCAGTTGCAAATACAGTAGCATCAAATTCATTTGCTAAAAATATAGAAGATATCCCTCTCCCACATCCTAAGTCTAAAATACGCATTCCTTTTTCTAGTCTTATCTTACTTGTCAACTCTTCCAATATCTTTATACAATTAGGTCCCATCATATTTTCCATGAGAAATTTCTTATCGTATTTATTACTCTTTGTAAATATCATGCTATCTTTCCCTTCCCTATCAATTATTATTTATTAAATTTCATATCTGATTTTCTATTTTTTAGATGAGTAATAATAAGTCATCTTTTTGTCCATTTTGGGATAGTTACTTTAATGAATAATCATCCTCTTTTTTTAGATAACTACTTTTTTAAAATAACCACTTTGTCTAAACAACTATTTTTTTATGTCTTTTTAAATAACTACTTTGATAAGCAGTCATGTTTTGATACTTAATAAGTTTTAATTACTTCTACTTTAATCTATATACTAATTAACTTATTTAATTTAGTGTATATTTGACACTTTACCTTTTATTATACCATTTATTCTCATAAATATAATAATTCTATTTTTTCAAAATAAATATTTATAATAATCCGAAATAAATATTTATAAAATCTAATTAATTGTAAATAATATCAGAAAAAATATCGAAAAATAAACATTATAAATAGTAATTGTAAGTTTGTTTCTAAATTCATAAGACTATAATCAACTGTAATATTGCCAAGTATTATTACGAAATATCTACCTAAAAGAGCATAAAAATAAGCAGTCAGTAAACATAAACTTTTACCAACTGCTTGCTTTTATTGTTTTATATACTATTAACTTTATATCTGTTATATACTATTAACTTTCTATACATCATACATTATTAATTCTACATATATACTACTATCAAGCTTCTATATATTCTATAACTTACATCCTATAAATCTTCTAAATAATTTTTTCCTTCCAAGAATTCTGCTTCTATCCCTAGTTTTTTAAAATAATTAACCATAGACATACAGGCAAATTTTTCTGTAGAGTAATGAGTAGCACCTATAACATTAATTAAATTATCCTTTGCTATTCTATGGAACTCTAATGCTGGTTCAAAATGCTTTAAAGGTTTAGTAAATCCAGTTATATATAAATTTATACCAAGTTCAGCAACTTCACTTGCTACAAATGGATAGCTTCCTCCTCCTGCTGCAATAGCAACTAGACCATCTTTTAGTCCCGATTCTCCATAATCATACAATTTCACATCATGACCAACAGTTTTTTTAACTAGCTCTTTAGTCTCTTCAATTGATTTTAAGGATGTCTTACATATAACTCCTACCTTGATTTTATCATCATACTTACAAAATGG
The DNA here is from genome assembly GCF_045898275.1 of Clostridioides sp. GD02404. Taxonomy (NCBI): domain Bacteria; kingdom Bacillati; phylum Bacillota; class Clostridia; order Peptostreptococcales; family Peptostreptococcaceae; genus Clostridioides; species Clostridioides sp. GD02404. The sequence continues at coordinate 50,025 of NZ_JBJOCA010000002.1, read as the reverse complement.
TTCGACGATTTCTAAACCTAGAGCCTTTGCAAAACTGACAGAAGTTGAATATTCACTATAATTGTCTAATGGAGAATGTAACACATAAAAAGATATTCTACGATTTTTCATTTCTTCCATATAAGATAATGGTATGTCGTGAAATGGGAAACCTTCATCTGATGCTATATACTCCATTGCATGATGTGAAAAAATCAAGACATCTTTTTCATCTTTATCTATAATCTGCTTAATTATGTATTTATCAGGAAAAGTAGTTGTATATACTTTATTGATTTCTTTGGCATTGTCTAGTACCAAGCCTATGTATTTTGTTTTAAATTCTGGAGTAATAAAATCATTGTCAAAATTCATAAAACTCCAATCGTCATCAATATTTTTAATATCAAACTCCAATGCTAATTTATTATAAATTTCAATTGCTTTAATAATAACCACTCCTTTTCAATAATATTTGACTGATACGTATTGAACATAAATTTATACAATTACATTATCATCTTACTTAAAATTTAATAAAATAAAACATAAAAAATATTATTTAGTACTTTCACACTGCTTTACAAATTCAATTGGATGTTGAATTATCTTAGAAGTTTCTTCTACAGAATAGCCTTCAGATAAATACCTTCTAGCTATGACTTCCATAGACTCTCCTATCTCAATAATATGCTTATCAGGGTCGTAAATACGGACTACTCTCTGTTGCCACTCATGTTTTAATGGCTGATGAACAAACTCTATATCTTTATAAGAATTTAATTTTTCAATAAACTTATCAAAATCATCAACTTCAAAATAAAGCTCCATATTATTTGATTTTCGTACAATTGTATCTGGATTAATCCCTGTAAGCCATGCAAAATCTTCTTGTATAGCAAACCCTCCACTAAATGTTACATTTTTACCTAAATCTAATTCAACTTCTTGTTCAAATAGCTCTTTATAAAACTTTTTTGACACTTCTACATCATTTACTGCTAATAATGAAACTTGATATTTCATAAGTTCTCCTCCTGATTTTTAGTACGCTTTTATTTTATCAATATTTTTATTATTTATTATATCAGTTTAAATACGAAAACTGCATGTCATATTTGTAAAACTTATATAATACATTCTAAAAATTAGTATTTTATATTTAAAAAGCTACCTCAATTACACTTATCTAGTTTAAGTAGAGGTAGCTTTTTTAAATTATCAGAATATCAATTATTAGTTTACGCTTATATTTAATCTGATTTGGATTTATATTGTAATCTTATTATAGATATAATCTATATTACTTAAGTAGTCACATAGATTATATAAATACACCATATGTCTCAGATTGATAATCTAAAGAAATATGTTAATCTATACTTTTTTTTCATTTTTTTGTAGACTCTTTATCCATTCTTCAATAAATAATAGCTCATCTTTACTCAAATTAACATTATCATGTAATGATAACAATAAGCTTTTCATAGAGGAATCATGAACATTTTTAAAGAACTCTCTTGTTTCAACATTTATATATTCTTTTTCTTTAATTAAAACTTCATAATGTGTATATTTATCTATCTTTTGAGAATTTAGAAATCCTTTTACTACCAATCTAGATAAAAGAGTCAAAGTCGTTGTTTGCTTCCACTGATATTTTTGCTCCATCCCTAAAACAATATCTTTTGATGTTACTTTGGAATCTAGTTTCCATATAAATTTCATTATCTTTAATTCTGATTGTGGCAACTTTTTTATAGGCATAATAAACCTTTGCTACTCAGAATACAGACAAGCAATATCCGTAATAAATTTTTTCTATTAAAAAATCTTATACTGATTTATATAAACTTGATTTATAAGATATTTTTAAATCTTAAATTTAGCTATTTGTACACAGTAAATATATATAAATAGTGTCAAATTTCTTTTGTGTTATATTGCTTAATGTTATGAAATATTTTGTACTCAGCTATCTATTTTTGGATACTTGTCCAGTAGCTCTCCTTTCTTTTGTATTTTTTAGTTTTAAATATTTGTATTTCAGCAAATCTCATTTCCTTTAGTCTTTGGTTTCTTAACTTTTAAACCTTCAAAAAATAATGTCTATTCTAATCTTAAGGCTATAATTTCAGTTTCAATTAAAAAATTTTATATAATTGTATTTGACTACTTTGGCAGTTTTTTTATTTGTATCTTAACTTTTTCAAATTATTATATTAATTATTTTATAAATAATTAATATATTTCAACATATATATACATTTATGTAAAATATATATGAAAATAACACATAAAAACTCTACTTTAGTAGAACTTTCGAACACAAATTATGACAATTAAAAATACTTCTCTTTTTTTAAATAAATAAGTATGTTATAATAGATTCAAAATAATTGTATAAAGACTATGACAATTACACAAAACATCCTATAATTAAAACCTTCTTCAGCATCTCATTATGTTTTTCTTAAAATTAAAAAACACTATACTCTAATTCTATTTTAGTAGAATTTTTTTGTCAATAATAATATTAAATATTAGGTAAAAAATGGTAAAAAATATAAAAAAAGGGAATTATATAAAGAGTTTAACAACCTTACAATAATCCCAAAATATTATTTCTATGAAAATTTTGATACCATAAGTAACTAAGCTTTAAGCGCATAAAGCAAAAGTTACTCTTTATTTAATAAAACTTGACAAGAAAAGAATTTATCATTATTCTACTCTAATAGAGTTTCTTTGTCAATAAAGAATAAACTTATTTTCAAAATATTTTCATTTTTCATTCTTATCTATTATTATTTTATAAAATTTTACTTAATCAGAGGTAATTTTAAGATTGTTTTTATTCCTTGACAATCAATACTTGTGATATCTAGCTTACCATCATGTGCATTGATAATGCCTGCAACAATCAAAAGACCTAGACCATGATTTTGACCTTTAGCATATGCTTCACTTAATCCATTTTGAGCTTTTAATAAATAATTAATCTTCTCTTGACTCATTCCTTTTCCATCGTCTTCAACAATTATATAGCAAAAATCCAAATCCGATTTAGAAATCACCTTTATATTACATCCTTGCTGGTTATGAGTTATACTATTTTGTATTAAATTACTAATAGCTCTCTTTAACAATTTTTTATCTGCATTGATAGTAATATCTTCATTCAATATATCAAGCTCTATATAAAAATCATTATCCAAATTATTATTTATAAATTCAGAAACGAGTTCTCTCAAAAACACAGAAACTCTAATCTTGTTACAATCTAATGGTTGCATATTATATTCAAGTTTAGACACCAAATTAAGGTCATTTACCAATTCTCTAATCTTAATGCCTTGATTACATATGATAGATGCTTGCTCCTGTTCTCTTTGAGAAAGGCTACTGCTTTCTTCAAGTTCTCCAGAGTATCCAATTATCATTGAAAGTGGTGTTCTTATATCATGGGATATTCCTGCAATCCAGTTAGTCCTAGCTTCTTCTTTTTTTCTAAGTCTTTCATTCTTCATTTGCAACTCTTTAGATACAGTATTAATAGATTTTGAGATATCACTCAGTATTCCTTTTTCTTGGAGAACTACTGGCTCTCCCTTTGACATAAGCTTTATACCAGTAATAATTGGCTTTATAGATTTGACCATTTTTAATCCTATAAATGAAGCTAGTAAAAATGTAATTATTGCATTAAATAAAAGCATACCTATTATTAGCATAGGAAATTGACTTATTTCATCAATAGTATAGGTAAGGTTAAATTTAGTATACTTATCCTTTGGATACCCTGTTACTAAGGTTCCACTTGGATGTTCCCATACATACACAGGATAATCTTTTAAAAAGAATCTTGAAAACTTAGCTACATCCGTCAAAGTATAATGGCTTGGGATTTCTTTTGGCAAATCAAAGCCCCATACCCTATCTCCATTGTTATCAATTAGCATTGCCCAGACTTTATTACTATGTAAAACTTCCTTACTAGAATCATCTAAAGTAAACTTTCCATCTTTTAAGATTACTTTATCCTCAAGCATCATCAAAGTTGCTCTTATTTCCTTACTCTCACTTGCATCCAAATCACCAGAATATTTAGATACAAATGTCACATATGAAAATGCAAATAAACCTAATATATTTAATATAATAAAAAGTAATGAAATCAAGATACTTGAACCTATAAATCTCCTTAATATATACTTTATACTATCCAAAATTAAATCACTCCTCTTGACTTCCTTCATTCTTATCTAAAATTAATTAATCATCAACTTATATCCAAGACCTCTTACTGTAAGAAGATGTTTAGGAGAAGATGGAGTATTTTCTATCTTTTCTCTAACTCTTCTGATATGAACCATAAGAGTATTTTCATATCCATACATATCATCTCCCCAAATAGCTTGACACAGTGAGTCACTGGTAACAATTCTACCTTTATTTTCATACAACTTTAAAAGCAATGAATGCTCTTTAGCTGTTAAAGAAATCTCTTGTCCATCTTTTTCAACACATGCACTATTTAAATTCACAACAACAGAATCTCCCAATCTAAATACTGGCAACTCCTCTTCTTCTATAGGAACATATACACGATTTAATATACCTATGAGTCTTAATGTAAGTTCCTTTGGTAAAAATGGCTTTACTATATAATCATCAGCCCCTAGACCTAAACCAATCAATCTATCCTCGTCTTCACCTCTTGCAGAAAGAAAAATAACGGGTATCTTAGATGTCTCTCTGATTTTTCTCATAATAGAAAAACCATCTCCATCTGGTAATACAACATCTAAAATCGCACAGTCGGGCTTTATATTTTTAAATACTCTAACAGCCTCCTCATAACTTGATGCTAAAAATATTCTATTAAACCCCTCTTTTCTTAGGATTTCATCTATCATTTTTAATAATTCTTTATGGTCATCCACCACAAGTATTTTTTTATCTTTTATTGATTCCATAATCATCACCCTTTTTTAGTATATCACATCCCTTTTTTCATGACTTTCCCTCAATGAACTATTTAAGGTTATTGTAAGGTAAACGTCAGCTATCTGAAATGTAGTCAAGTTATTATACTAATACAAGCTAAAAAAAACAATAAACACAGATTAAAAAAGGGGATGAAATATATGGAAATGATAATTAAGACACACAGACTTTCAAAGGAATACAACAAAATATTTAGGGTAAGGGATATAGACCTAAGAGTTCCAAAAGGTGCTGTATATGGCTTTCTAGGCCCTAATGGAGCAGGTAAATCTACCACACTTAAAATGTTACTTGGACTTGCAAAGCCTACACAAGGAAACATTAATATTTTAAATAAGGAGTTAAATGAGAAAAACAGAATATCGATTTTGAAGGATATTGGTTCATTGATAGAATCTCCATCATACTATGGACATTTAACAGGTCTTGAAAACATGACTATCATGCAAAAACTCTTGGACTTGCCTAAAAAAAATGTAAATGAAGCACTGAAAATAGTAAGACTAGAAAATCAAAAGGACAAAAAGGTTAGTCAGTACTCTTTAGGTATGAAACAACGTCTTGGTATTGCTATGGCTATAATGAAGTTTCCTAAATTATTAATACTTGATGAGCCTACAAATGGGCTTGACCCAGCAGGAATTGAAGAGATTAGAGAATTAATAAAGTCACTTCCAGAAAAATATGGTATGACAGTTCTAATCTCTAGCCATCTTTTGAGTGAAATTGACCAAATTGCTACATCAATAGGAATAATAAATCATGGTGAACTTGTTTTTCAAGATAGCATAAAAGAACTTCATGATAGAGGTCAAAGTCATATCGCTATCAAAACACAAAACCTTATATCTTCACAGAAATTATTGAACAATAAAGGATATATGTCACTTATACAAAACGGATACTTGACTATTGAAAATTTAAACGACTCAGATGTAGCTAAAGTAAATAACATACTTGTCAATTCAAATATTGATGTGTTCAGAATAGAAGAACATAAAAAGAGCTTAGAAGATATATTCCTAGAACTTACTGGTAAGGCGGTGACTTTATAATGAAATATCTTGGTCTAGAGTTTTACAAACTTAGAAGAAAGAAACTTTTTCTTATGACATTTTTATTTGTAGTTGTTGAAATATTGTGGTGTATTATGAACTCAAATAGAACCATTACACGTAATCCAGATATGTTAAGTGGATTTGAATATTCATATATTATCATGAATTTTGTAACTCTAAATGGCTTATTCTTTCCTATTTTAATATCAATAATTACATCACGTATAAGCGATATAGAGCATAAAGGAGATACATGGAAACTTCTAAAATCTTCTGTAGCTCCTTTAAATAGTATCTATTTCTCTAAATTCTTATACACTATTATCTTAATATCTGTATCTGTGTTAATGCAATTGTTATCTATTATACTATTTGGATGTTTTAGAGATATGATTGAACCCTTCTCTTTAATTTTACTTCTAAAATATACATTTGGAACAATACTTGTAAGTACTGCTATAATTGCGCTACACCTGTGGATTGCAACTGTAATTTCAAATCAAATGATTGCAATTACATTTGGTATGGTAGGTAGTTTTATAGGTTTAACATCAGGACTATTTTATCAAGGTATTCGTAGATTATTTATATGGTCTTATTACTTGGAATTGTCACCTTTAAACTATGCATATGATAATGCCAGTGGACCATCCGTCTACAGAATTGATATGAATCTTTTAATTACTATTATAATCTTCTTAATTGGAATGTTAATTTATTATATTGGAAGAAATCATCTATTAAAAAAAGAATTATAGGAGGGGTTTAAATGTTAAGGAAAGCAGTCTTGGGAGAAATCCTAAAGTTAAAAAATTCTTTTATATGGTATGTATTGTTAGCTTTACCACTTATAAGTGTCTTAATTGGTTGTGGTAATTTTTATCTAAATCAAGGTATTCTTACAAAACAATGGTATAGCTTATGGACTCAAGTTAGTCTTTTTTATGGGGAATTTTTCTTTCCTATCTTAATAGCAATCTTTTGTGCATATATTTGTAGGCTTGAACATATGAATCATAACTGGAACAATATAATGACATTACCAATCAATCTAAAAAATATATTTTTATCTAAGCTTGCAGTAATTTCAGTACTTACGGCTATTACACAAATTGTTTTTGTTATCTTTTATATAGTTGCAGGAAATACGTTTGCTTTTCCTGATAGTATCCCTAAAGAACTTACTGGTTGGATTGTTAAAGGTTGGATTATTTCTATTTCAATAGCTTCTATACAGCTATATATGTCTATTAAGATTAGAAGTTTTGCAACTCCTATTGGAATTGGCCTTTGTCTTTCTTTATTTGGTATGGTGTTACTGATAGCTAAGCCTTCTATTGGTATCTTTTTCCCTTACTCTATGCTAGGAAGTGCAATGGGAATTATAAAGCAGTCTGCTTTAAGTATTAATGATACTATGGTTTCAATATTTGTTGCATTCATTACTACTCTAGTATTTTCTGAAATTGCCAATAGAAATTTTAAGAAAAATGATGTCATTTCTTAATGGTCAATATATTAGAATCAAATATATTAATAATAAGGATTTATAATAAAAACCATCTATTAAAATTCAAATATTTATTTTACCTAATTATATTTGAATTATAATTAGATGGTTTACTTATTATATATTATATTTATTTATATATTGTATATTTATTTTTGTAAAGTAATTATTATCTTAAGGTTATATAATCTTATTTTTTATCGTGATTATTTGTATGTCACCTTAAAATATTTAGTGTTAGAAAATGACTTTCATCATGTAATATGGTAAAATACAGGAGAAGCCTATATATATTTTTATGAGGAGGGCATATAAATATGTTTGCATTTGGATTTAATTTAGTAATCCTTTTATTAGTACTACTGTTAACAGTAGGTATATTTGTGGGTATTATAAAAAAAAATAAGCCAATATTAGTTACATCATCAGTTACTTTATCAATAATACTTATTACTATAATTGTAATCTGGAATCTGATTCCCGATACATGGTAATAGGCTTATTTACATAATTATAATTTAGACATAATTATATAACTCGCAAAGAGTTTTAATATTATTTGGAGGCAATTAATGAATACCATAGATTATGAAGATAAGCAAATAACAACACTTTGGAATGAATATGCAAACACAAGAAATAGTGGCCTTAAGAAGTTAGCAAACAAAAAGCTAGACCTTATGATTGAGTACATATTGACATTACCTGAAATTAAACAGAAACACTTTATTACATATATTTGCAAAGAACGTTTTGATAAGAATAATATAAAAACATTCCAGCAACCTCTAGTTGTTAAGTTGATTTTTCCAATAGTCAAAGAGGCTATTTTAAATGAGGAGATGCCTTTTCTTAGATGGGGATACCAGTTAGATATTCCTATTTCTTTGAATAGTGACGAATATACATACTACTCTTCTGAAAACATGTTAAAAGATGCTTTAAAGTTAGATAGTAAAGATATTAAATCCGTAGAATTATTATTAAATAAGTATATAGATGAACTATGGTTTGCTTCTCATCATATACAAGAAAGCGTTATTTTAAGTACTAAAGCAAATATTAAGTATGATTTAGATGAGATGGACAAGTTACTTACAAAGTATGAAGAAAACTTAGATTCATATAGTGAATACTTAAAGGAAAAAACTTATTATCAAGAGTTGTATAACTTATGGTTTCAATATGATGAAACTAATAAAGATATTTCATTCCCTGAGTGGTTAGAAGTTAGAGGATATAATTATTCTTGGTGTAATGTCTTTTATTATAAAAAATAATATATACTTACTACTCTACTACTTATTTAGATGTTACGTGTTTTTTATTTAATAATTATGTACCTATCAGTTAAAGGCTATATGTTTTTTATCTAATAGTTATATGTATGTTATTTAAAAGTTGTGTGCTTTTTATTTAAGAATAATACGTATGTTATTTAAAAACTATATGCTTGATATTTAAGAATAATACGTATGTTATTTAAAAACTATATGCTTGATATTTAAGAATAATATGTATGTTATTTAAAAACTATATGCTTGATATACTTAAAGGTATAAATGTACATAATAATATTATTATTTAAATTTATTTAACAATATACTAAAGATTTAGTGTGAAACTAACTATTATATTATATAATGAAAGTTAATTAAATATAGCTAAAAAATTATTGAATATAGTAAATAAATATTTGACCTTGAGAGGTGTAATTAAAATGATAATTAGACAGGAAAAAGAAAGTGATAAAAGTAAAGTGTATGATGTTATTAAGTCTGCCTTTGAAAATGAAGAAGTTTCTGACCATGATGAACATAATCTTGTTAATCGTTTAAGAAATAGCGATAACTTTGTTCCAGAACTTTCAATAGTAGCTGAGTATGATGGAGATATAGTTGGTCATATCTTATTTACAGAAATAAAAGTTGGAAATGATGTACTTTTAACATTAGCACCTGTATCGGTTTCTCCTAGTATGCAAGGTAAAAAAATCGGTACAAAGCTAATTGAAGAAGGACATAAAATAGCAAAGGAAAAAGGATATAGAGGTTGTGTTGTCTTAGGTCATGACAAGTATTATCCTAAATTTGGTTATCAGATAGCAAGTAAATTTAATATAATGGCTCCATTTGAAGTACCAGATGAAAACTTCATGGCTATAGAATTATTAGAAGGTGGGTTTAAAGGAGTCTCTGGTGTTGTAGAATATGCAAAAGGATTTTTTGAATAGTCTTTATAATTTAGTATAGCAAAGACAATAACTTTATGTATGATATTTAGATGACTCAAAATCAATTATTTGAAGCTACAGAGTCATCTAAATTTATTTTATAATACTAGTACTAGAAAGGATGTTTGAATATGTTTGAATCAAGATGTGGTGTCTGTTGTAACAGTTGTACAAGAAAAGAACAAGTAAATTGCACTGGCTGTCCAAATATGGAAAAGCCATTTTGGGGTGGAGAATGTAAGGTTAAAACTTGTTGTGAAGATAAGAAGCTTAATCATTGTGGTGAATGTGACACTTTCCCTTGTAATATGCTTTTAAATAAGGGTAAAGACCAAGGTTTCGACCCTATGATAAATATTGAACAGTGCAGAAAATGGCTTGAAGAAGCAGTTTCTAATTAATTATCTCAATCTATTTTGTTGAATAGTATATTTAACTAGATGGATAGATATTTAGATTGATAGATTTACATAAAATTTACAACTAAGAAAGAGTTAAATATTCGTTCTTATCAATATTTAAAACGAATTTTTAACTCTTTTATTGATTTTTAAATTTTTAAAAATTTTTTTAATCTTTCCAATTCCACCACTTTAATTTTTCTGATTCTGGATTTTCAGTTGATGCAAAATATACTGCACATCTATATACATATAACTGACATCTATCTATATGTTGTCCACACATTAAGCATTCTTTTTCATACATTTCTGTTGGATTTGCATATTTAAGTGATTCGATTGTTGTATACCCTAACATTATTAAAGATTTTTCTGTTGCTTTCCCTACCCCTGGAATTTTTTGTAGCTCACCCATAATACACCATCTTTCTGAAGTTTACTCTTCATATAAAATTTTCAGTCTCTAAAAGTTTTTCACTATTCTTTTTTTAAAGAAAATATCTTCCAGAGCATCCTATTATGTAACATTTTGATTCCATAAAATCTTCATAAGATTTACCCATATATTTTAAATTTTTTCTACTTTATCATATTATATTTATTGTATCATATTAATGATTTCCCTTAATAAATATATCTCAGTATTATTATTTATCAGCCTTCTTTCAACGACTTATGCACCTTATAATCTTTAAAACTACATTTCCAAAGTCCTCTTCCCTATTTATCCAAACTACATTTTCTTATTTATTTCTAAAGATAGTATATAGATATTCTTTTTCTAACTTATATAGTGATGTGTGTAACTATTTATACAATTATATATATAATAAAATTTAGATTTAATGTTTTCTTTAATTGTCACATATTATTTATGTCTTTGTTTAAAGATATACTTTGTATCGCTTTATTAATAATTGAAATATTACATTTCATTTTAGAACTATTATATTTCATTTTGAAATTCAACATCGTAAAATAAAGCACTACTACTGATACTATCTAAGAAAAGGTTTTTATAAATTCTTATTGAATCGATTCGATTCTCAATTAAATCGTAATAAATTACACAAAAAAATAAAAAAATAGTATTAATCTGAAAAGTTGGCATATTTTGTGCTTTTATAACTTAGTATAAATCTAAAATCAAATAAGGAGAAAAAAATGAATAAAAAACAGTTGATGAAATTCTTACTTGTTGCAGCTATACCAATAATCGTATGGAGCTTACCTGCACCACAAGGATTAAAAAAAGAAACTTGGGATATTGTTGCTTTATATCTAGGTTTACTAGCAGGTCTTGTTATTAAACCATTTAAAGAACCAATCATCACTTTAATCATTGTAGGTGTAGCACTTATGTTTATGGACGAGTCAATACTACTTCATGGATATTCAGATAAGATGACTTGGTTTTTAGTTGTTGTAACTATTGTTTGTACAGCTTTTGTAAAGACAGGATTAGGAAAACGTATGGCATATAACCTTTTACTAAGAGCAGGAGATTCTACCTTAGGGCTTGGATACCTAATGATGATAAGTGATTTAATACTTAGCCCTGCTACAGGTTCAAATTCATCTAGAACAACTATTATATACCCTATATTTAGAAATATAGCAGAAGGTGCAGGTTCTAAACCTGATGATGAGCCTAAAAAATTAGGTGCATATTTAACAGTATTAACATATGTAGTATCTCAAGGGACAGCAGCATTATTTTTGACAGGTATGGCAACCAATGCGATAACAGTTTCTTTGGCATCAAGTATGTTAGGTGTTAACTTAACTTGGGGAACTTGGTTTATGGCATCAGTCGTACCAGCAGGTTTATTCTTACTAGTAGCACCACTTATAGTATATAAGATATACAAACCAGGTTTAACTCATTTAACAGATATTAAACCACAGATAAGAAAAGATTTGGAATCATTAGGTACTATTACAAAACAAGAAAAGATACTAGTTGTATTCTTTATTCTTGCAATTCTTGGATGGATGTTTGGTGAAAAAATACCTTTTATAAACTTAAATATGCAGGTAGTAGGATTTGTATTCTTAGCATTAGTCCTTATAGCAGGTATTTTAGATTGGGATGATGTTATTGGTGCTAAAGGAGCATGGAATATATTTATATGGTATGGTGCATTTTATGGTATTGCCGGTTCATTAGCTGATGCAGGGTTTTACAATTGGTTAGCTGATAAATTGGGTACTGTACTTAATCTATCAGATGTAAATGGATTATTGGTTACAATAGTTCTATTATTAGTAAGTTTAGCAGTTAGATACTTCTTTGTATCAAATAGTGCTTTTGTAGCATCTTTTTATCCTGTACTATTTGCAATAGTTTTATCTACTAAAGCAAACCCAATGATAGTTACATTATTATTAGCATTCTTTGCAAGTTATGGAGCTTTATTGACTCATTATGGAAATGGAGCTGGTCTTATAGCCTTTGCATCAGGATATGTATCTCAAAAGGACTTCTGGAAAGTAGGTACTATCATGGTAATGGTTGCATTAGCAATATTCTTAGTAATAGGTTTACCTTACTGGAAAATAATTGGATTATGGTAAGTACACATTAAATTTATATATTGGAGATGAATAATTATGCTAGATTTACTTATTGTAAATGGTCATGTAATAGACCCTAAAAACAATGTAAATGGAAATAAAACAATTGCTATATACAACGGAAAAGTAACTGAATATAAACATGGTGATAAAGCAAAACACACAATAGATGCAAGAGGTAAATTTGTTTTTCCTGGGTTGATTGATGCACATGCTCATATGTTTGCAGATGGAACTGAAATTGGCATATATCCAGATAGTACATATCTTCCAACAGGTGTTACTAGTGCAATTGATTGTTCAGCAGGAGTAGCAAATTACCAACTATTTAAATCTTCAATTGTAGCTAGAAGTAAAGTTAATATAAAAAGTTTCTTGCAAGTTTGCTCAGCAGGTTTGGTAACTACTAGCTACCATGAATGTATTGACCCAAAGTATTTTAATCATGAAAAAATAGAACGAATATACAATGAAAATAAAGATAATATACTAGGTCTAAAAATAAGATTAAGTGAAAATTTAGTAGAAGGTCTAGGAATAGAACCATTAAAAGAAACTATTAAAATAGCTGAAAAAATAGGATGTCCTGTTGAAGTTCATTGTACAAATTTACCAGTTCCTACAGAAGAAGTATTAAACATATTAAGACCAGGAGATATATTTGAACATGTATATCAAGGCGTTCAAAATACTATCCTCGACTCAGATGGAAATTTATATGAATGTGTGAAGAAAGCAAGGGAAAGAGGAATCATATTTGATACAGGAGAAGGTCGAAAACATGGGGATTTTGAAGTCATGTTAAAAGCAAAGGAACAAGGGTTTATAGCTGATATTTGTAGCACAGATTTGGTGTTGGCAAGCATGTTTAGAAGACCTATATTCTCTCTGCCAAACCTTATGTCTAGATACATATGTATGGGAATAAGTCTATATGATGTTGTAAAAATGACAACACAGAATCCAGCTAAACTTATGAAGATGGAAAATCAGATAGGATGCTTATCAGAAGGTGCAAATGCAGATGTAGCAATATTTGACATCATAAATATTAAACAAATTTATACAGATTGGAAAGGTAGTAAATTCGAGGCAGATAAATTATTAAAAACAGAAATGACCATAAAAGATGGATTTATAGTATATTGTGCCCCAGATTACATATATGAAAATTAATTAGGAGGAAGAAAATGGGTTGGAAAATATTATTACCACAAGAAATAATGCAAGAAGGAAGAGATTACTTAGAAAGTAGAGGACATGAACTAATAACTGGTTCAGGTATGGATACTAAAGATATAATAAATGATATAAAAGGTATTGATGCAATTATAGTTAGGTTATCTAAAATAACAAGAGAGGTATTTGAAGCTGCTGATAACTTAAAAGTAATAGTACGTCATGGTGCAGGATTTGATACTGTAGACTTGGAAGCTGCAAAAGAATTTGGTGTTCAAGTATTGTATTGTCCAGTAGCAAATAGTACTTCTGTTGCAGAAGTAACACTAATGTATATGTTATATTGCTCTAGAAATTATACAAAAGTAAGAAAAAGCTTTATAGATGACTATTATAAAGCTAAATTAAGAACTCCTAAATGTGAGCTTGATGGAAAAACTGTAGGAATTATTGGATGTGGAAACATAGGTTCAAGAGTTGCTAAGATGTGTATGGATGGATTTAATATGAAAGTGGTTGCATATGACCCATATAAATCATCTAAAGATTTCCCAAAAGGCATAGAAGTAACTAGGGATATAGACAAGATATATAAAGAAAGTGATTTTGTTTCTGTTCACTGTCCAACAACTTCTATTACTAAAAATTTTATAGGAAAAGAACAGTTTAATATGATGAAAGAAACAGCGTTTTTTATAAATTCAGCAAGAGGAAGTGTTGTAGATGAACAAGCCTTATATGAAGCATGTAGAGATAATATTATAGCAGGCGCTGGTTTAGATGTATTACAACAAGAACCAGTTGATTCAAAAAATCCTATATTGTATTTAGATAATGTTGTGGTATCTCCTCATATAGGAGCAGCAACTAAAGAAGCTACTAATAGAGCCTCTTTACACTCTGCAATTGGAGTTAATGAAGTATTTGAAGGTAAAAATCCTACATGGCCAGTAAAATCAATAGATTGGGATAATGCAACTATATACAACGATTAGTAAACAATAAACACTTATTAGGAGGAATTTAAAATGACAATAGGAAATAGAGTATATTTAAAAAGGGACTTACCAGATAAAGAACTTGTAAAAAGATTCAGTGTATTACCAGCAGCAAATGTGGGAGATTGCATGTATAGGTCAAGTGCATTAAGTTCAGAAATAAAGTTAATGTCTTCACCACAAAACAAAATGTGTGGAGTTGCATTAACAGTAAAATCAAGACCAGGAGATAATTTAATGCTTCATCAAGCTCTTAATATAGCTCAAGAGGGAGATATAATAATACTATCTAATAATGGAGATAGAACACAAGCTATTATGGGAGAAATAATGTACAAATATCTTGCAGATTTCAAAAAAGTAGCTGGAATAGTAATAGATGGTCCAATAAGAGATATTGATGTTATATCAAAGTCTAATTGTCCAATATATGCTACAGGAACTACTCCAGGTGGTCCATATAAAGAGGGTCCTGGTGAGGTAAATGTTCCTATATCTATAGGTGGGATTGCTGTTAATCCAGGTGATATAATACTAGGAGACCAAGATGGTGTAATCGTAATTCCTAAAAATGATGCAGTAGACCTTATTGATAAAGCAGAAGCAAATGCTCAACAAGACCATGCTAAGGTGCTAAATGCTTCTGAAGGAACTGCAAATAGAGATTGGGTAAAAGAAACGTTAGAAAAAAAAGGTGTAGAAATTATAGATGATGTTTACAGAGCATAATAATAAATGACCTCTACTCTATATCTATAAAATATTTATACATATAAATTTAAAAATACGATTAACTATCAATTTAGTTAATCGTATTTTTATTTTATTTAATGAACATTTTATTTAACGAACATTTTACTTAATTATTATTTTATTTAATTAGAAAGCTCATATTTTTTAAGTTTACGCCAAAGAGTAGTAGTACTAATCCCTAGTTGACTTGCAGTGGCAGATTTTACTCCATTATTTTTCTCTAATGTTTCAAGAATTAATTTTTTTTCATAATTTACAATCTTATTATCCACCAAAGTAGGAGAATAATCGGTTGTTGGTGCTGAATTTGTATCCTTTCTAAAATGTGGTTCAGAAATTAAGATGTCAGAAACCAAGTATTCATCTATAAAATTATCATCACACATAACGACCAATCTCTCCACTATATTTTTTAACTGTCTTATATTACCAGGAAAATCATATCTACTTAATAGTTTAAGTGCAGAATCAGATATTGAAACTGGTTTATTATATTGAGATATAATAGCATATGTCAGTTGCTCTATATCTTCTTTTCTCTCTCTAAGAGGAGGCAAATCCAATTTCAACACACAAAGCCTGTAAAATAAATCTTCTCTAAAGTTATTGTTGTCAATCTGCTCTACTAAATTTTTATTAGTGGCTGTTATAACCCTTACATTAATAGGTACAACTTTAGTATCACCTATTCTAGTAACTTCTCTCTCCTGCAATACTCTAAGCAGTTTGACTTGTACATCTTTAGAAATCTCTCCTATTTCATCTAAAAATATAGTTCCATTATGTGCTAATTCAAATACACCTGCTTTGCCTTCGTTTCTTGCACCTGTAAAAGCACCTTTTACATACCCAAACAGTTCACTTTCAAGTATGTTCTCAGGTATCGCTGCACAGTTTATAGCCACAAAAGGTCCATCAAATCTATTACTGTAATTATGGATACTTTGAGCAAATATTTCTTTACCAGTACCAGATTCTCCAGTAATTATAATTGTGGAATCAGATTTAGCAAATTTCTTTGCCATGTTTACTGAGTGCATTAATGCATCACTCGAACCTAATATATCATTAAAAGAACTCTTTGCACAATGAGATTTTGAAATCAGACTTTCTCTTATTTCTTTTTCTGTAGATTGAATATTTTCTATGTCTTGTATAATTGCAACACATCCAAAATGTAAATTATCAATTATGATAGGAAAACAGTCAAATGTAAGAGAAGAACCTTTAAAATTAATTATGTTGTTGCATAGAGAGTGTCCATTTTTAAGTGAATCTAAAATATCACTAGAGGTTAAATAATCTTTTATAAATTTATCAACTTGGTTAAATAGTAATCTTTTTGCTTGATTATTTATAAAAAGTTGTGAGTGATTTTTATCAATGGCGATTATCCCACTATGAGTACATTCTAAAATTTCCTCTGTAATAGAGTTATTTATTCTCTTTTCAATTCCTATGTTATATAGATGAATTGCTTCATTGATAGATGCATGAATAGAAGATTTTTCTACTTCAGTTTCTATACAAGGTTTATTATATTTAGAAGTGATTTCTTTTGTTGTTTTACCACCTATGAAAATTTCAATACCATCATCAATTAATTCTTTTATTGTATGTTCAAACTCATAAAGAGAATTTAACTTAGGTATTTCTAAATCAAAATTTGAGATTTCTTTGAATCGTTTAGCTGTCTTATATGATGATTCTAGACCTATAAATCCTATTTTTGAGGAATACTTAAGTGCTTTTTTATATGAATAAAATATATCTTCGTATTTGTATCCAATATCTACTATTGGTATTGAAACGTTTTTGCGTAATAAATCAACATTTTGACCACGAGTAATTATTACTTTAGTGCCTGAGTTAATTAGATTATCTGCTAATTCTATGGTTTCTTTACCTGTAGCAATATATGATGGAATTTTTATGTGTAATTCTTCAAGCACTTCATATACAGTATCTGAAAATAGCTTAGAAGGAGCAATAACTACTATCTCATTTTTCATATTACAAAACCTCCTTTTATTGATTCTTATATAACTGGTTTCTTATTTTATATTAAATTTACACAGTTAAAAAGAGCTTTATAACTGTAAATAAACCATTATAAAACTCTTTTTAGATTATATACAAACTTCTTCCCAGTTTATCACCCAATTTTCCAATGAGTCTATCTTCTCTGCTGTTAACTCCTCTTCATGAAATGACACTAATAAATTCTTTATAAAAATATTCTTCAAAAGGCTTTGTACATTTCTTGATATAAATTCAAAGTACGAATTTTCTTTGATTGCAACGGTATAGTATGTACATTTACTCGTTTCTTGTACGTATAAGAATTTTTTCTTTGATAATTTTGATAGAGTTTTTAAAGCTACTTTCTCTGGTAAATTATGCTCTTCTTGCATATAATCAATAACCTCATATGAATTTGTTTTTATATCTAAATTCCAAATAAATTTCATAATAACTAACTCTAATTTTGATAATTTTTTTAAACACATAGTTATCACTCCACTTCCTTATCTATATAATTAGATATTACAGTAATAATTTCACAAAATCAATTACAATAATTATTATATATCGTAAAAATAATAAAAAAATATTTATAAGGTAACAAAGTTCACAATTATTATATTTTTCAACTTAAGTATTATAAAACTTTCAAATTGTAGTATATAAACTATTATCTAAAATACTTGTAATGCTATATTTAATATCTAAATCAAAGATACAATTTAGAATAAATTATATCTTTTACTATGTTTACTTGACAGTGTTTTTTTTAGAGTATAAAATAGTACTTGTTAGATAACAATTACTATTTTAAGGAGTTGAGCTTATGCCACCTAAAATAAAAACAGATAGAGATGCAATCATAAATGCAGGATTTGAGGTAGCCAAAAATGAAGGTGTTACTGTCATCACTGCTCAGAAAGTTGCACTAGTACTAGGTACATCAGTTGCCCCAATTTTTCGAGAATTCCAGACAGTTGAAGATTTGCGTGTTTCTGTAGAGGAAAAAATCCATACATTTCATACTCAATATATCAGTGATTATCCTTCTCAATATATCGGTGATTACTCTTTAGATGATTCTGCTTTTTTAACTTATGGACTTGGATATATTAACTTTGCCAAAGAATACCCAAATTTGTTTGAAGCTATTATGCAACATAGTACTATAAATTATAATTTAAATGAACAAGCATCTAAACAACTTGATTTTGTGGTGAATAGTGCTGCTAGTGAAGGTTCGCTTAGTTTTGAACAGGCAAAAGAATTATTTTATAATATATGGATTTATACTCATGGTATTGCTTGTTTAGTCTACAAAGGAAGTCTAATTCTTACAGTTGAAGAAGAAAAACAACTACTTATTACTGCTTTCAATGCTTTTATTACAAAGTACAAAAAGTAAGAGCACATATCATTAAAAATAAAAGTAATATTATCCAAATATTAAAAATATAAACTAAAAGGAGACTTATTTATGAAAGGTTTCTATACTTTTGTACAACTATGTAGTATTATCATATTTGCTGCATTGTGTTCTTTTACGCCCACTGCCATATCATACTTTCTTCTTATAATTTTGATTATTAGAATGATTGTATTTATACGCCCTACAAAAGGAGAAAAAATACAAGATTTTCAAGAACCTCAAAAGATTTTGTTGGTTATTGATATGCAAGAAGCTATGTGTGGAAAAGATGGAATTTATCCTCAAAAAGAGGAATTTGTAAGTAGTGTAAATAGAATTATCATTGAAGCTAAAGAACAAGGACAAAAAATAGTATATATCTGTCAAGAATTTCATCACTTTGATTTTCTATTTTGCCTTATTTCAATGGGTGGTTGCCTTTTTCAAGGGTCAAAGGGAGCTTCCATTTGTAGTGATTTAAAGGTCGAAAATAATGAAGTGTTTGTTAAACATCAGCAAGATTCCTTTACATCCAAAAGTTTTAGTGAATCTCTAAAAGAAAATAAAGTTGATACAATCTCAATTGTTGGATTAGACTCTTCAGCTTGTGTTTATAAGACAGCATTAGGAGCAATAAACAGAGGGTACCATGTTAATATCATAAAGAATGGTGTCCTTGGTAAAAGTGTAAATTCTACAGAAAAGGCTTTAAAAAAATTATCAACAAAGGGTGTTTCAATTTATTAGCCCAGAAATAGTAAGTTTTAATTAATGGCAATTAGTGAACTAAACTAATTGTCATTAATTCTATAAAATCATAATTAAACTAATTTGTTAACTCAAAATACTAATATAGTATTATACCACATTTCCCAAAGCTTACCTACCTTAGTTGCAAAATGTGTTACACCTAAACATCCAATGGCTTTGACCAATACTTCTTGAATGATTACCTTTTTTATCACATTATACTTTGTTTTATTTTTTAATAAAATTTAACATCATACAATCGTATTACATTAGCTTTATATTTGACTTTGTAACTTAGAAGTGCTAGTTTAAATGTATTAAATATACTTTATCTAAGGAGATGTACATATGGTAATAGTAAATATAACATATACAGTTGAAATAAATAAAATTGAAGAAAAACTAGATGCACATATAGAATTTTTAAATAAATATTATGCAAATAATAAATTCATATGCTCTGGAAGAAAAAATCCTAGAATAGGTGGAATAATTTTATGCAATGCTGATAAAGAAGAAGTTAATAAAATTATCCAAGAAGACCCTTTTTATATTAACAAACTTGGTGATTACGAGATTATTGAGTTTGAACCATCAAAGATTAATAATAAATTAATAGTTGAAAAGTTAAAAGATTTATAGATTACATAAATGAGTACATTAATTTAATATTAAAATTAACTACTAAAATGCCCTTATAATTCTAATGAATGATTATATGGGCATTTATTTTGTGCAAAATCCACAATACGTAATTATTTTTTAAATGAGTTTTTAAAAATCAATTATCGTGTTATAATTCAATAATTGATATGAATTTTCAATTAAAATTAATTTTCGAATAAAGGAGGTCTACATGGAAGAAGTAAATAAGTTTCAGAGTTTTATTATTTTAGGAATGGTACTTCTAGGTATATTAATGGGTCAAATAAAATTCATACAAATATATTCAGAATAACTTCAAAGGCATGTGATTTCCAAGGATATTTTTTAAACATAGCTATAGTTGCAATGTTCGCATCTCAAGGAAAAATACTACTAGAAAATTATCAAATCTTATTTATTTTACTAGTACCAATATTAATATTTTTTATTATAAACTTTATTTTTGTTAGAGTTATAAGTAAAGCAATTAATCTAAGTTATGAGGATAGTGTATCCCTAAATTTAACTACACTTGCTAGAAACCCTCCAATAGCATTAGCTATTGCAGTAGCTACTTTTCCAGATAAACCTTTAATATCGTTAGCACTTATAATCGGTCCTTTGATAGAGTTACCTATATTATTTTTAGTTACTAGAATTTTATTAAAAATAAAAGGTATGAACAATGTGATTAGCAACTACCTTCGACTTTAGAGATATATTTGTAATAAATTTAATATCCTTAGAACTTAAAGATTTAATATCAAAATTAATATCCTTACAACTTAATAACATCTTTAGAACTTAATAACATCCTTAGAATTTAAATAAATAGATTCTAAGGATTTTTTTATTACTTATCTTTAATTTTCCTGCTTCCTATTCAGACATTATTTTAAGTAATTTAAGAAATTATTGTAGATTATTTTAAATCACATAATACTATTTGATAATAATACTATTCAATAACTATATTTTTTAATGCCTCAGTTATATTGTTTTGAAACAATCCGCCATGACTAAAAACTACTTCCTCTATATCATAATTACTTATATTTTTGATAGCATCTGCCAACTCTTGTTTGTTGCTATGCATCACATCAACTGGCTCGAGTTCCCCATCCTTTATCTGTAACAAATCACCAGCAATAAGTACTTTAGATTTCTTTAAATAAAGGCATATATGACCTCTAGTGTGACCACCTGTATGTATGACTTCTACTTCCTCGCCTAAATTTAAAACTTCATGGTCATCCAAAGATACATCTACTTTAGTATATGATGACTTAAACCCAAGTCCCATAACATTTAACATACTAAGCATCTTATCATCAATATTATTCACCATTTGTTCTAACATATAAAGTTTATAAGGAGTCTCTTCCCCTGTTATATAGCTAATTTCACTTTTGTATGCGTATACTTTGATATTATTTTCAGACTTTTCTCTTAAGTAATTTATGTTTCCTATATGGTCTATATCATGATGAGTGATTATTATATTTTTTAATTTATCGAAGCTTGTATTACTTTTGTTAAGAGCCTCAATTATCAACTCTCCTTGACCTGGAAGACCAGTATCAACAAGAGTTGCCTCATCTTCTGTATAGATTACAGGAATATACATAACTTTATTTTCTCCCAATACATGTGATGAAACTTTTAAAACATCTAATCCTTTTGTTAAGTTCATAATATTTCTCCTTATAATTACTTAATTAGAGGTTAATTTAATTAAAGAAATTGAAAAAACATAGATTAGCCTCTAGTTATATTTTATTAATAAAAAATTGTTAATACCTAGTATATCACTTAAGTTGAGGGATTACTCGACTTGATTTTTTTGTTATTTTATGGTATAGTAATTAGTATAGAAGCAAGTAATTACAAGCTTTTCAACTACTTTTATTTTTTCTTATTATCCTTTGATTTACTCTAGTATTGATATTATTAAAACTAAAAGTACATTAAAATAATATGAAAAAAGATTACACTACATTATAGATGATTATTTATAAAGAACAGAATATTATTTAATTAATAAAATTTAATTAATAAAAAACATTAGCCATGTGACTAATGTTTTTTTAATTTATATGCATATTGATTCAGTTATGTAATGCTTTAGATTTCTGTTTTAACAAGGCAATTTTTTGAAAATAATTTGAAATACAGCTCACAATACACACAATCATCCCCATAATTGACAAATAATCAATAAAAAACAAAATTATTGAGCGTTCTTTATCAAAGAATACAAATTGATTAACAAGAAACATATAATCTATAATGTTTTGCTGTACAAATGCATAAATACCATAAACAACTACCACAGTAGAAATGCTTCTTAAAATACAAACTCTAATTTTTGAATTTTTAATATAAAACATACTATTTACAGTATTTATCATGATTCTCCAGTGAAGACCAAGATGTATTGACATCAGCACAAACCCCCAATAAGAAGCAAGTAAATGTACTATTCTGGCTAATGATATACCATTATGTATTGGCAGAAAAACAAAAACATGATTTGAGAGAATTATTCCACTGAGCATTAAACATACCATACAAACAAGTAATAGAATATTTACTATGAGTAAGATAATTCTAGTACATGAATACCGACCTTTTAGTATATTTTTATACCACCTATAATTTAAAATATTATGTAGAATGAATATAATAAATATCGCTAATCCTAGCCATTCGTGTGTAGATTCGCCAACCAGTTCATATGCCATTATAATTGGTAACATTCCAATCATTCCAGCATCAAGAAGGATTTGTAAGGTTCTTTTTGGGGACATATTTAAGCACTCCTTTAAAGTATATAACTTTACATTTTTTCTATAGTAACTCTAACTCCCTTCTCCATATTACTCAACTCTTCTAAACCAGATTCAAAATACCCCATAGGAATCAATCCATTGGCATAAGGTTGGTCTTTGTAATATATTGCTAGATTGCCCCAAGGACCATAACATGTAATATCTCCAATATCTGGGTTATAGCCACTAGGTGCTTCTTTTTGAGAAAGTTCTGTTGGAGTATATGCAATTTTTTCTGCAACTGCAAAGTCGTCAAAGGAAACTGTTATTGGAAGCTGAACAATCAAACTTTGAGTGGTTGGATTATTTTCAAGCACAGCAATTGCTTCTTTATCATCAAATGTTAACTTAATACGGATTTCATGTTCATTTATTTTGTCATGGCTATTTACTTTGTCATTAGAATTTACTTTATTAGTAGCATTTATTTTATTAGTAGTCTTTATTTTATCAGTTGCATTTGTACTTTGATTATTTGGGACTTGAGATAGCACATTTAAATCATCTGCCTTTGTCTTAGCTGATGATGTATTGTTACATGCTGATAAAACAAAGCTACTAGTTAATATAGCCAAAAATATAATCCATTTTCTTATTTTACGCATACAAAATTCTCCTTTTATCGATAAGTAAATCTTATTTACTAATCAATGAGTTTCACGTTTTTCAACAATTTATTTTCTTATATGTTAGTTTTCTTAAATAGATTTTCCCATTTCGTAAGCTTGTTTCAGTATATCTGTATCATTTTTAATTGCACCAATTTGGTCTAACCCAGTTCCTCTTACTACACCAGCCAATCTTGCTTTTTCAAAACAGTCAATCCATCCCTGCAACCCTTTAAGTGCACCATCCATGGCACTTTCATTAACATCTGCTGCTGTTGCAAGTAAATAAATATCACTAAAAGTATACTCAGCTGGAAAAATTGGATTCGTTCTATCCAAAAGTGTTTTCATTTGTCCAGTCATTTCATAAAAGTATATTGGACTAGCAAATACAAGTACATCAGAATTACACATTTTTTTAATGATGTCATTTGCATCATCTTTTAATACACATTGACACGTTGTTTGGCAAGCAAGACAGCCAATACAAAAATTAATATTTTTATCATACAGAGTAATCTTTTCCACTTCATTACCTTGCTCTCTTGCCCCTCTTGCAAATTCATCTGCTAGTTCTTCAGAGTTTCCATTTTTTCGTGGACTAGTAGATATTATACAAACATTTTTTCCCATACTTTTATTCCCCTTTTCGATTAATTATTATATATTTATTTTGTTAATCCAAGATTAGACAACCATGTGTTTATCTCATCTTCTGTACCATCTGGAAGTGTTTGACTAATAGCTAGACCATCTTTAATTGTCGCTTGAGGTTGTTCTTTTCTAATATTCTCAATACTGTTTGAAAATCCACTACCACCACTAGTACAAAATGGTATGATAATTTTATTTGAAAAATCGTATTCTTCTAAAAAACTGTACACTGCCATTGGCATGTCACCCCACCAATTAGGATATCCAAGGAAAATTATGTCATAAGAGTCTATATCACTTCTATTATTTAAAAGTACTGGACGAATGTTATCATTTCGTTCATCACGACCTTGATTTTCAATAACACTATAATCAGATGGATATTTATTTTCCATTTCTATAAGAGATATATCACCACCAGTTTTACTTTGAATCATCTTTGCAACAATTTCAGTATTTCCTTCAATTACATTGTTTCTAATATTTACACTTGCAGAGGATACAGCTTCTGTTTCATTTGGAGTATCTGAATTACCAATACGAGAAAAATAAGCAACTAAGATACGTGAATCTTCTATTTTAACTTTTTCATTATCAGATTTTAACGATTCACTCGTTTCAGGTGTTTTACTTTGAGTAGATTCTAATTCTTGTTGCTTTTCACATGCAACAAGAAAAAATATCAATGTAGAACAAAGAACCACACCTATTAGCTTTTTGTAATAATTTATCATTTGTATATCACTCCTTAATGGTATGCTTTTTCAAAAACTGCAACACACTCTTCATGACTCATTTCACAAGGGTTTGCAAGGAATAGACCACCCATAGTATCACGAGCATTTTTTGCTAAGACATCAAGTTCTTCGTAAACAATCCCATAGTCACTCATCTTCAGGTTATCAACGCCACATGCTTTTTGTAAGTTTACTAGTGCTGTGATGAAATCTTCTGGCTTTGAGGCATTCTCCATACCCATAGCCTGTGCCATTCGTATAAATCTTTCATCACAAGCATGTTTGTCAATAAAAAATTCATAAAATGCTTTTGATATCATAATTAGACCTGCTCCATGAGGAAGATTCTGATGATATGCACTCATAGCATGTTCCATTGAATGTTTGGCTGTAGTGCTAGTGATTACCATTGCTTGACCAGATAATGTATTAGCAAAAGCAACATGTTCTCTTGCTTTCATATCTTTTCCATTTTTCACTGCACGAGCAAGATAATTTGCAATATTTTCGATAGCAGTTAAAGCAATCATATCACTCATAGGATTTGCAAATTTACTAATATATACTTCTGTTGAATGAAATAGAGCATCAAAACCTTGGTATGCAGTGTACTCTGAAGGCACAGTTACCATAAGCTCAGGGTCTACAATCGCTAATACAGGAAAAAGTCTATCATCTCCACCAAATCCCATCTTCTCATTTGTTTTATCATTGGTAATAACGCCCCATTGGTCAACTTCTGAACCAGTTCCAGCAGTAGTAGTAATACATACAAGTGGAAGAGGATTTTTTGCAATCATTTTTTCTCCACCTGTGCCACCAAACATATAATCCCATATATCTCCATCATTTGTGGCCATTGCAGCCATTGCTTTTGAGGCATCCATTACACTACCACCACCTAGAGCAACTATAAAATCACATTTATTGTCACGTGCTACTTTAGCCCCCTCCATGATAGTAGATTTAATGGGATTTGCCTGTACTTTGTCAAACAGTACAAATTCTACTCCAGCAATTTTAAGCTGTTCTTGTGTTCTATTAAGAGCTCCACTAGTATGCGTAGATTTTCCATTTGATATGACAAGCAATGCTTTTTTCCCTGGTAACCCCTCACTATGGAGTTGATTTAGTTGCCCACATCCAAACTTTACACGTGTTGGTATAAAAAAATTAAAGTTAGTATTCATTTTATTCACCTTTCCTTTTTGTATTTTAATTTTTATTTTCGGTGTTAAAAATCAAGTAACAAAGTTTTTGATTTTTTATTAATTTTACTAAGAAACACATACCTATAATTTAAGGAGCATATATCCATAATTTGATAATATGATGTACTCATTTTAAATTTTAGATAATAAAACTATATTGATTTTGTTTATCAATTATAGTATCATCCCTTTAAACTACATTATAGAATCTGACTATTTAAATATCAAATACCTATATTAAATCTGTTGTTATGCTTTATAAGCATAGTTTTTATTTCTATTTAATTATCACTCACTTTACAACCCTTTCACTTTTGATGAATTATGACATAAAAGTAACCTAATCAAAGCAGAAAAAATGACTAGAATATGAAACCATAGTATAATTTATTACAAGAAGTTAGCTGATAAATTTTGACTTTGAAAGGAGAATAAGGAATATGATATTTAAAAATACTCCTGAACTAAAAACAGAAAGACTCATATTAAGAAGGTTTACTGATAATGACATAGGAGCTTTGTTCACAATTTACAGTGATAAAGATGTAAATACTTATTTGCCATGGTTTCCCCTTAAATCACTGGAAGAAACAAAGGTGTTTTTTGAAAAAAAGTATGTAGAAGCATATAAAAACTCTCATGGATATAACTATGCCATTTGCTTAAAAAACGACAATATCCCAATAGGTTATGTCAATGTAAGTATGGATGATAATCACGATTTTGGTTACGGACTGTGTAAAGAATTTTGGCACAAAGGTATTGTGACTGAAGCAAGTAAAGCAGTTGTTGAACACTTAAAAAGAGATAGTATCCCTTATATTACTGCCACACATGATATTAAAAATCCACGTAGTGGTAATGTAATGAAACAATTAGGTATGAGCTATCAATATTCTTATGAAGAACAATGGCAACCAAAAGATATATTAGTTACATTTAGAATGTATCAACTAAATCTTGATGGTAGGAATGATAGAGTATATAAAAAATACTGGGATAATTCAGCAGTTCACTTTATTGAAAGAGGTGTTTAAATTATGATTATTTTAATTGCAGGTGCTTCTCATACTGGAAAAACTTTATTTGCACAGAAAATATTAGAAAAATACAAATATACATATTTATCTATTGACCTGTTAAAAATGGGACTTATACGAAGTGGAAACACTAAGTTAACACCAGAAGATGATGAAGAACTTGTACCCTATCTATGGTCTATCGTTAAAGAGATTATAAAAACAGCTATTGAAAATAATCAGAACCTTGTAGTTGAGGGATGCTATATTCCATTTGATTGGCAAAAAGATTTTGATAGTAAATATATAACAGAAATTCAGTATTATTGCCTTGTTATGACTGAAGATTATATAGAAAGACATTTTTCAGATATTAAAAAATATGCAAATGCCATTGAAAGTCGATTGGATGATTCATTCTGCACAATGGAATCCACTATTGAAGAAAATACTAAAAATCTACAAATGTGTAAAAAGTATGACTGTAATTATATCTTAATAGAAGATGAATATACTGTAGATATTAGTTTTTAAGATTATATTTTTGTTAATTTTAAAATATAACGAGATGAAAAAGGAAAAGCGGTATAACATAAAGTAGATGTTATACCGTAAGACCTTAAAAAGAGATATTCTTATTATTACATTATTACAAACCCCTCTACAACATAGGTACCATAATACCAGCTACTACAATCGAAATCATACAAGCCATACCACCAACTACTAATTTAGGCATTATTTTAGACATCAAATATGCTTTTTCTTCTTCCGTTTCTCCAATAGCATTACACACTTCATTTGAAATCAAATATGTAGTTGGAAATCCCAACATTTGACAGAACCCTACTCCAAAAGCAAGAGGCTTAGAACCAATAATTTTCCAACCTGGAAGTACCTTCATCACAAGGAATATACCGATAATAGAAACTGCGAACATACCTACAATTGGTACAAACAGACTAATTAAATCTCCCAAAGAAACTTTTGCTAAAGAAGGAATAACAGCTGCAAATACAACCATATTGATAAAACCTTTGATTTTCCCTTTTTCTAAAATATCTTTTGGTACAATACCAATACGAGTTACAAGAACACCAACTATAAGACATACAATAGAATAATTCACATGGATAAGCTCTGAAAGCTCATATCCCAAATAAGAAAATATAGCTATGAAAAATATACAAACATTTGTAGAATAATATTTATCATACTTCTCACAGAATACTTGCTTTACTTTTTCCCCTGTACTTTCTGCTTCTTTCTTATCATTATCTACATTGGCTAAATCAATCCCCTTTGCCTTTGCTTCATGATACTCTACTAAAAGACGATTTGCTTCTTGTAGTGCAGCTCTAGAGGCAATTGGTGTCCCAACAAACTTCTGGATTGCAAATACAACTGTTGCTGTAGCTGCTGCAAGTGTCAATCCTTTTTCTAATGCTGCTTGTGTCATGATAGTAGTGGCAGGTAATGCCCCATTTATAACTGGTATACTTGTCAACACTGTTGCTTTTCCAAACAAAGGAATACAAAGTGAAACACAAACTATAACTGCAACAATCCCAAGCCATGCTGTCAACACAGTTCTCCATTCATCTATAAACTGTCTAACATTCAACATTGTTCCCATACTAAACATAATCATTGGAACACTCCAACTTGCAGCTGCTGTCATACCTGCTCTTTCAATAATATCCCCTGGTATTACCTTTGTAACAAACAGAATCAAAAATAAAAGTAATGTCACAAATACAGCTGAAACTTTTGCTTTTGTTTTACTTGCAATCAAATCCCCAATAGCAAATAAGATTAATACAACACTAAACCATAATAACATATCACTCATAGAATAACCCCCTTATAAATATCTTTCAAACCAATCTACAATGGCATTGGCACGTACAACTCTATTAGATGGTCTTCCGTTTCTAGACAATCCATGTGTATCCCCGTGGAATAAATACATTTCCGTATCTACACCAATCTGTTTTAATGCTGTAAACATCTGGAAGGTATCTCCCATAAAACATCTATAATCCCTATCACTATGTAAGAATAAAGTTGGTGTCTTTACATTTTTTACATACTTAATAGGTGAATGGTTCCAAAGAACTTCTTCATGATTCCAAGGTGTCTTATCTCCACAAGTTTGCTTCATAATTCTATCCCCAAAGTCGATAATTAGGGAAGCTGTAATCAAGTTACTAATACCTCTTTGAGAAGCAACTGCCTTGAAACGGTCTGTATGACCAATTATCCAGTTTGTCATATAACCACCATAACTTCCACCTGCAACACCTAAACGGTCTGCATCAATCCCAGGGTATCTCTCAATACAAGTATCTACAAATTCCATAAGATGGTCATAATCAACATATCCCCATCTTTCTACCATTTCCAAAAACTCTTCACCATAACCGTCACCACCATGAGGATTACAATAAATAACATACATTCCTTTTGCAGCTACACACTGCTTTAAGTGTGTAAACATGTAACCATATGCCCACTTAGGTCCACCATGAATGAACAATACAGCTGGATATTTTTCACCTTCTTTTGCATCTATTGGTGGTATAACAAAACCATCAACTTCTTCTTTATTTTTTGCTACAAATGTTAATTTCTCAGGTAGTGAAACCTTATGACTATCCAAATATGGCTTAGAAAAAGAAGTCATTTTTTTCATTGCACCAGTAGCCATATCAATGCTATATATTTCTGCCAACTCATAATCTTTCAGCATGATTGTGTACATAGTGTTGTCATAAATATCAAAAGATGTAAAAGCATCCACTTTTGTGATGATACGTATATTACCTGTTTTTGTATCAAACTCATCAAACTCTGTCATAGTTCTACAAATTCTTGCTCCAATAAACTTATCTCCTACGACTTTATTACTACGTCCACCACCATATACTGCATCTACATCCAGTAATGTAGCATACATCCCATCTGGGCTGGCAATCATATTTATTTCGCCAGTATTCAAGTCAAGCATGAAAATATCATGATTTTGTGTAATAGAACGGTCTAATATAGATGCTTGTAACATTACTCTATCTTCACCAATATATTTAACTAAGCTGATTTGATATTTTCCTTGTGGTATGAGTTCTCTTGTTTCACCACTATCTACATGGTACTCCCAAAGACCAGAGAAAGGTGTTGCACAATCTTCATAAATCTGACCTGAATATAAAATTCTTTTTTTATCAGGAGAAACATCTACACCTGCTACCTCACAATACTTTGGTGTAATAGCTTTTGTCTCTTTTTTTCCTTCTTGATACAATTCTAATGTTACACGTCTTCTTTGAGAGAAGTTTTCCCCATCTCTTATAAAAGGTTTATCTGTAAATGTCCAGTAATCTACTCCTTCTACTGCTCTGTCTAGTTCTGCTTTTTTTATATCTGTTGGATTTTTTGTTGTAAATAACCATAATTTATTTCCAAGTGATATGGGTACGCTACAAGTTTTTGGAATAGAAAATACTTTCTTTGCTTCTCCCCCTTTTATAGAAATAGTATAAAAATCTGTTGTACCTGCTTTTGGTTTATCTCTTTTAGATGTAAAAAGAAGCTCTGTATCAGAAATCCAGCTAAATGATGTTACATCTTTTGTTTGTGTCATATGTATTTGTTTTTCTGTTTTAACATCCATAGCATATAGGTCATGTTCATAGCAATCTTTTTCCTCATTGATATTTGATATAATATAAGCAATATGACTTCCATCAGGTGAACAAGAAATATCATGTGGGAATATATATTCAAAAATATCTGAACTTTCAATCTTTAGTTTTTCCATTTTTCTATTCTCCTTTCGTTATTGTCTTTCTTTCTGTATCATTTTCTTTTTTTCTTTGCTATTCTCTTTATCTAAAAGTACTTTTTAATTTGTATTATTGTTTTTCCTTAATACTCATTTTTATCTTTCATTAATGCATATTGCTTTTATTCTTTTATGTACATTGAAAACCAATCCATCATTTCAACTAGTCTTTGTAGCTTTTGTTTTGGTCTACCTGAACGAGATAACTCGTGATTTTCTCCTTCAAAGAGACAAAGTTTTGTAGGACATCCATGAATTTTTAGTGCAGAAAACATTTGGAATGCTTCTTGCATATAACATCTATAATCTTTTTCACCATGTAAAAATAAAGTTGGTGTAACACACTTATCAGCATAAGCGAGAGGAGATTGTTTCCATTGCAATTCGTGGTCTTCCATATGAGAAGCACCTGTTTGTCCTTTGCAGAAATAGTAACCAATGTCTGTTGTACCTTCCATACCACTCCAGTTTGCAATAGAACGCTGAGCACAAGCAGCAGCAAAGCGGTTTGTATGACCAATTATCCAATTTGTCATAAATCCACCATAGCTTCCACCTTCCACAGCTAATTTTGTTTCGTCAATATCTGTGTATTTTTCAAGCACTGTATCTGTAAATTCCATAAAATCTATATAATCAATATCCCCAAACTGTTTTCTAATATCTGCAAAATCATTGCCTCTACCTTCAGAACCCCTTGGGTTACAGAAGAAAACAAAGTAACCTTGACTTGCAAATACTTGCATCTCATGCATAAAATATGGTCCATATGTTAATCTTGGTCCACCATGAATCGCCAATATAGCTGGATATTTTTTCCCTACTTCATAATCTACTGGTTTATATACATATCCTTGTATCGCCCAGTTAGAACTTCCTTTTGATTCGATATATTCTGGTACAGAAATTTTATATTCCTCTAAAATATGGTCATTTAAATGTGTTTTCTTACACAATGCTCCATTTTCTACTGTATAAACTTCAGGTAAACTGTTTTCTGAACAACCTATACATACAATGTTTCCATCTTTTACGTCTATAAATTCAACTGAACCTGTTTGTGTAACTCTTTCCTGTTTTCCTGTTGGAATATGTATTCTTTCAATAATGCAATCCATATTTACTGTAGAAGTATAATAAATATATTCACCATCTACCTTGCTTGTCTGACCAGCACCCATTTTAACATCAGATGTTACTGTGTTTCCAATACAATGATGCTGATGTTTTGAAAGTAACTTCATTTCTTTTGTATCAATATCTACTGTATAAAAATCTCCATTTTCTCCATTTCCATAAGATAAAGCATCAGTCAAATTTAGTACTGCTTGATTTTTGTATAATTCAAAACCTTTTACAATATACTTATCTTTTTCTAAGATACAAACATTCTCATCAGTATTTGTATCAAATACATAAACACCATTCTTTAAACCTTTTACATCTTCAAATTCTTGACCCACATATAAGATTTTGCCATCATTTATTTTTATACCTACAACATTAAACATAGGTGCTGTGATTGGTTTCAAATCTTTAGTGTTACTGTTGTATATGTATAGACGCTTTCTTTTTCTACTAATATATCCTTCACCATTAACAGCATAAGGAATTTCTTTGAAGTGCTCATAGTGTCTATTGTTATAAGCATTTATTTTTTTCTGCTTCTCTTCTTCTGACAATCCTTCTACGACAGGTCTATCATTATCATAAGAGTCAATAACTGCGTACAAACCTTTTCCTATGGGGTTTAATTTACCACCTTTAATGGGTAAGGTAAAAAGTTCCTTTGCTTCTCCACCATGTAAAGATAAAGCATAATAACTCATACATTGTTTACCATTTTTGATAGCTTCTTTTACTTTTTCATTTCTCAAAGCAGGAAATAAAATAGTATTTTCATCTTCCCAAGCATATGCTCCTACAGAGTTTATAGATGTTAATTGTTTTAGTTCACCACTCTTATTGTCTAATACATAGATTTGGCTTGTGTAATTATTCTCTTTGATATCTGCTTTTTTTACAACGAATGCTGTATATCCTCCATCTGGCGATAACTGGCAATCACTCACAAATTGATATTCCAAAAATGTTTCATTTGTAAATAGCTTCTTCATAGTCTTTTCTATCCTTTCTGTAATAATTTTATTCAAACTCTCTACCACCTCTTTCATTTTTTATTTTAAATTTAAAATAAAAAATTTTAAATTTAAAATAAAAAATTTTATAAAGGCTATTTTTTTAGGAAGCCTTATGGCTTCCTGTAATATATAGAAATCTCTAAGTACATTATTCATCTTCACAAAAGCGTTTAATAGTTCCTTGAATATGACTTCTTAATTTCTCCACTGCTTTTTTTGTATCTCTGCTTTCAATAAACTTCAATATTTCAAAATGGTCTTGCACTGTTCCCTCATAATTACGATTTTTTAATGGTCGTATCAGATAATTAACTACTACAAATCTTCCTTGTATACCAACATATACATCATTTAAAATCTCATTATTAGCACCTTCAACAATAGCCTTGTGTAATTTTAAATCTGTCAATGCAAGTTCTACAGATTTTTCTTGTTTATAGAGCTCTTCACATTTAGCCGAATATCTTTTTATCACTTCTAGCTTTTGTTGAAATACTTCTTCTTCCTCTTGCATCATTTTTTCTAAGGCATATGTTTCAATCAGTGTTCTTGTTTCACAAACTTGCTTTACCATATCGTATTCATACTCTGGTACATACACTTTTCCATTTGTCATAATAGTAAGCACACCATCTTTATTTAACATTTTTACTGCTTGTACTACTGGTGTTCTACTTACTTCAAATTTTTCACAAAGGTCATTTAATAAGATTTTTTGACCTACAGAGTATTCGCCACGAATAAGACTTTCAATAATCTTATGATATAAAATTTCATCTAAATTTGATTTTACTTTCACTACTATCACCTTATTTCTATTCTTTTGCCATATTATAATAAAAACATAATTTCTAAAATAGTATTAGACAAATTACACTATAAAAGCTTATTATGTCTTAATAATTGGAATAATATGTTACAAAAAGTATAGCATCTTTTTATTCTTTCCGCAATAAATAAAAAATAAAAAATTTTAAATTTTTTATTTCTCTATTTTTAATTTAGATTTTTAATATGTTTATATTATCATTAATATATTTTAAATTTTATACTGCATAAGTTTTATATTTATGAGTTTTATATTTGATTGATATGTATTTTGGTACTCGCCCAAGATACTTTTATTTTATTAAATAAGTCTTTGCTAATTTTAATACTTTTATTTGATTTTCTAATGAAAATTTTTTATAATAAAAACTTATACATTATGATTATACTCTACTTTAAGTACGCATACAGAAGAAAAATCGATGCATAAATATTAAAATTTGCTTTGAAATTAGGAGGATATATGAAACTAAATAAAGTTATATTTACAGAAGAACATGCTATAGAAATTACTAATTGGGAATATGAGGGAGAATATTCAATATACAATCTGCCTTCATGGAATGAGATTAAAAAGAATAATTTATCACTAGCAAAAGAAGATAAGAGAAAAAATTTTATAAGTTTTATAGATGACAATAAAGAATTGATAGGTTTTATAAACTTATTAGATAAAGGAAGCTCTGTATTCTTTGGTATTGGTATAAAGCCAGATTATTGTGGAATGGGAATTGGTAAAGAAATAATTAGTTTAGGCTTAGAAGAATGTAGAAATAAATATAGTACTAAACCTGTTGTATTAGAAGTAAAAACCTGGAATACGAGAGCTGTAAAATGTTATGAGTCCCAAGGATTTAAAATAGTTGAGACTAAGATACAAAAAACGTATTTAGGGGATGGAGAATTTTTTGTTATGAGGTATAAATAGTTTCAAAATTAAGTGACCTATTTTTACAACTCTAAGATACTGAATATCTAACAAATTCTTTTAAGTTCATTATATATTTTTATTTCTAGGTGAAATCTGCTACTATGTATATATAGTTTTAAAGTCTAAGATAAGGAGAATTAATATGTCAAATGATATTAAATTAATAAAAAAAGAGATAAATAAAAACCAAATAAAAAATGGTTCTTATTTTTAAATATATATGATTAAATTAGATACAATGAAACAGTTAATCTTATAATTCTTAACTATTGAATTAAACTAAAAAAAGCAGTTAATCTTATAAGATTAACTGCTTTAAAAATCAGAATTTTAGATTTTGATGATTAATATTTAATTATAACTCTCATTATAATGTAATTGACAATCTTTCAAATGCAGACTTTGCCTCTTCTTCTCCAGACAAGCTACCTATCACTACACCTGTATTTGAGTCCTTAACCCAAAGAACAAAGTTATTTTCTGTACCAGCTTTACCTTCAAATTCGTAAAAGAAATACTTATTTTCATCTTTCTCTTTATCTTCAAGAACTTTTACTCCTTTAGCGGTCTTTATACTTTGATATTTTTCATAACCTTCTTTTGTGGTAAATATCCCTTGTAATACTTCCTCATCATCCTTTTTTACAGTAAACTTTCCATCTTTCTGTGTCAATGAATAGCCATCTGAAGTGTCTAATTTTACCTTTATCTTATCACCAGTTTCAACCTCAAATGTATATGACATTGCAGAGCCAGAACAAGAAGTTAACATTATAGTAAATAAAAGCATTAGAAACAAAAGTTGTATCTTTTTATGTAATTTCATATTATACTTACCTCTCCATTAGAATAAATATCAATTATTTTCTAAAATTTTAACTTTATAAAATCTAAAAATATGTTTATTTATCCTAATATTTATTTTATTAATAAAATAGACTTTAAAAACTTTCTCTATTAGTTTTGTACATCATACTTGCTTAAAATAGATTATTTAAGTGTAAAATTTAGTAAAAATATACTTTGACTATATTTAATTTTGTCATCAAATCATCATTACAATTATAATATCTACTTCCAAATTCCGATTTGGTTGTATTGTAGCATATCCATATATCAAAGTCATTGTTTTATTTTTAAATATACCCCCAAGCAAATACTTTATCAGTATTTACACTACTTAATAATAACTTACAACTAAAATATAATGGCCTATAAATTAAGCCATACATCACCAATTTTATCTGTATCTTCAATTTTTAATGTACAAATAAACGCATCTTTCATAAAATCAATGAAAGATACTATATAATATTTAATATTTTCGTTTGGCATCTCTTCATGAAAAGTATGAATAATACCAAACACCAAAAACTTAGTATCAAGAGTCACATTTGTACAATGAAATACATTTTCTCTTACACCTTGCTCTACAATTGGAATCATAACATCAACCAGTTACTTAACAATATTGTCTAGTCTACTTGCTCTTATATCAGAATTTTCATTATATCTTTCTTCAAATTCATGGTACTTCATTTTGTATTCAAACATACACTTTATAATGGTATTTACCTTACATAATATATTATGACTTTTATTTCTAAAAATTATATTACATATAAAAAAGAAACTACATTCCAGCTTTATACAGAACATAGTTTCTCTAAAAATAATCGAATTTGGATTTTAAATAACTAAAAACAAAACCTTACTTGTTTTTAATCTTCCAATTTTTATAGTAGATAATTTAGTTAATTAACTCTTAAATGTTTGTCTTCTTTAACAAATTTTCTTCTTATTAAGAAATATGCAACTATTACAACAAGCTCTATAGCTAAAAACATGCCGAAAGTAGCTATAGAATCTACACTCTCTATGCCATTTCTGAAGAAAATTAAAGCCACTCCTGCTGCTATAATACCTACAGCATTTTTTCTTACAGCATTTTGACCAACTCCATAAAAAGAAGGAAAACCTCCTTTTATCTCAATGAATGTCAAAATTAATCCAATAGCTATAAATAATACTCCTACAACTTCCATAATCATACTAGGCATTTTGCACCCTCCTTATTAGAAAATTAACTACTACTATAAAAATATTCATTATTTTTATAATTACATTATATCTATGATTAGATAATTTTGGAAGCATATCTGATATTAATTTTATATTTATTTAACTTAATTTTTTTATGATAAAAATGCACTTATTTTTATGCGAATCTTAATACATATTTTCAACTTTATAAAACCGTCCCTCTTCTAATATATAAGTACACTCTGAAATTTAAATGCTATCTTCTTCAACAAATTCAAATAAATCTTCTACAGTTGTATTAAATATCTTAGCAATATCCATCGCTAATTTTAAAGAAGGATTATATCGACCATTTTCTAAATGTACGATGGTCTCACGTCTTACCCCTACTGACTTTGCAAGTTCTCCTTGTGTCATAAGGTGCTTTTCTCTATAGTATTTAATTTTTGTCTTTAGTGATACTGACACCTAATTGTATATCCCCCTTCTATCAAAATATATAAATAAAAATAACTTCAACAAAGATTGAATAAACAGAATGACTAATAAAAACATCCCTAAATTTAAATTCGATACATTTATATCCAGTGTTGCAAGGCATACAGAGATTATAACCATAGAATAAAACAATACTTTTATCGCAATCCCATTAACTCTTGATAGTATGTATTTAGATGCTTCATCGACCAAATCATCATTCTTTTGGTCATAAATCCATTGACATACTACAGCTACTACCCAAATAATTATAGGAATATACTCAATATTACTTCCTTTAAAAAAATACTTGTTTACCAACGTTGCTCCAAGACAATAGGCAACTGCTATTGTTTCTGAAATAAGTGTTGATTTAATACCAATTTGTTGTTTAGACATATAAAATCACCCCTTAAAAAAAGTTATGTATTTATAACACCTCTTGTTATAAATATATAACTTTTTGGAATAAATTTCAATGGAAATATCAATATAAATATCATTTTGCAACAAATTCTTTTATTAATTTGACTTTGGATAGAGAAACTTTGGATGTTACTCCTTGAAGAGTCAAGTCTTCTATATTCACTTCATTGAATTTTGAACATAATTCTAAGTCAAATATTCTTTGCCAACTTATCTCTTTTTCAATCTGTTCATCTTCATAAATCTCTACAGCAATATCCATCAAAGGTAAATGCCATAGGTCAAAATCCGATAACAGTACATTATCTCTGCTTATTTCTATTTCAAGTAAGACACCTTTTGTACCTTTTTCTAAGTATCCACTACATCTTAAATCAGGTCTATTCAACCAAACCCATATCATACTATCATCAAATCTAGGTATTCTATTTATCATTTGAGCATACATCCATCTATATGGAATATCAAAACCTTCTACTATAAGAGAATAATTATTTAATAGATATTTATTATTCTTATTATTATTCCAAAATTTTAAAGTCTGTATAGTATAAAACTTCATATATAATACAACTCCTTTTCAATATATTTATACTATTTGATTATACATATTTTTAAAAAATATAAGTAAATTAAAAAACATAATTTATTATACTAAATCATTGTCATACAAAATCTAAAAAGATATTTTTAAGAAAATTTCCCTATTGTTGCAATTGCAACATACTAAATATAGTTATCCATATTATAATAACACTATAGTTACAACTTCAAATTTAATAAGATATTTTTAACTTATTTTAGCAAGATATTATGAACTTATTTTAGGAGGCACTCATTATGGTTGAACAAATATTTAAGTTATCTGTTCCTAACAATGAAAGAGTTGTAAAAAAGGTTATTTCTCATGAAGATTTTAGTTACCTTCAAATAGTTCTTAATAAAGGTGATAAGTTGGCAAAATATCTATCTAATGCAAATACTTATATTACAGTTGTAAGAGGAACACTTTCTATAGGTTTAGGAAAACAAGAGATTCATCAATATAATGCTGGTATTCTTTTAAAAATTCCAATTAATACAAAAATAGATGTGAAAAATTTACACGATGATGTATTAGAATTAATTGTTATAAAGGTTCCAGTATCGTAGTAATGATAGTGCATTATTTTTAAAAAATTTAAAACAATTATAAAATAATTAGGAGGAAAATATATGAGTATGTTTTGTTATCAATGTCAAGAAACAGCTAAAGGTACAGGTTGTGAAATAAGAGGTGTATGTGGTAAAAGTGAGGAAGTTGCAAAATTGCAAGATTTACTCGTTTATGTTACAAAAAACATCTCTGAAATAGTAGTTAAAGGAAAAATAGACGTAAACTCTATAAATGAAATAAACCACCAAGTAATAAAAAGTCTTTTTATTACTATCACAAATGCTAATTTTGATGATAATGCAATTGAAAAACAGATTTACAAAATGATTGATTTAAGAACTGAATTAAATAAACAAGTATCTGATATTATATTAGATAATAAAATAAACTTTGAAATAAATGATAGGGTTTCAATGTTAGAACAGGCATCAAAAGTGGGTATTCTTTCAACTGAAAATGAAGATATTCGTTCTCTTAGAGAGCTGATAACTTATGGAATTAAGGGAATGGCTGCATATGCTCATCATGCTCTAAATATTGGTAGAGAAGATTTTAGTATATATGAATTTATATATGAAGCTCTTGCTGGCACTATTGATGATTCCTTAACAACAGATGCTCTTGTTGCATTAACACTTAAGACAGGTGAATTTGGGGTAAAAGCGATGGCTCTTTTAGATGAAGCTAATACTTCAAGATATGGAAATCCAGAGATAACAACTGTTGATATTGGAGTAAGAAACAATCCTGCAATATTAATATCAGGACATGACCTTACAGACCTAGAACAATTATTAGAGCAAACAAAAGGCACAGGTGTTGATGTATATACTCATAGTGAAATGTTACCAGCTCATTATTATCCTAAATTTAAGAAATATGATAATTTTGTAGGAAATTATGGTGGAGCTTGGTGGAAACAAGTTACAGAATTTGAAACATTCAATGGTCCAATATTGTTCACTACAAATTGTATTGTACCACCAAGAAGTGAAGAAGTAAAAGAAAGAATATTTACATCAGGCGCAACAGGATATCCTGGTTGTACACATATTAAAGCTGATAAAAATGGTAAAAAAGATTTTTCATCAATAATTGAGATGGCAAAAAAATGCAAACCACCAGTAGAAATTGAAACTGGTAATATTATTGGTGGATTCGCACATAATCAAGTATTTGAATTGGCAGATAAAGTTGTTGATGCAGTAAAATCAGGTGCAATAAAAAAATTCTTTGTTATGGCTGGATGCGATGGTAGAATGAAGTCTCGTGAATATTATACTGAATTTGCTGAGAAACTTCCAAAAGATACAGTTATTCTTACTGCAGGTTGTGCAAAATATCGTTACAATAAACTTAATCTTGGAGATATTGGTGGTATACCAAGAGTACTTGATGCAGGTCAATGTAATGACTCATATTCTCTTGTTGTAATAGCTTTAAAACTTAAAGAAATATTTGGACTTGAAGATGTTAATGAACTTCCAATTGCATTTAATATTGCTTGGTATGAACAAAAAGCAGTAATTGTATTGCTTGCACTACTTTACTTAGGAGTTAAAAACATCCATCTTGGACCAACATTACCAGGATTTTTATCACCTAATGTTGCAAATATTTTAGTTGATAATTTTGGTATATCAGGTATTGGTCAAGTTGATGATGACATCAAATTATTTATGGAAAGATAAATTATATTAATCATATATAAGAGCGAAGTTTCTATTCAATTTTAATTGAGATACTTCGCTCATTTTATAAACAATTATAATCTACTATTTGTAAATTATTTAAATTAATTATGTTCCTTATGAATTTTGTTAAATTAATCTATGTATAAATTACTTAGCAGAATATATATTTTAATAAAGAGATATGTATAGTTTCTTTTTATGAATGAATATCATTCATTTGCTATTTAAAAAAATATTACTCATTTAATTTATTATATCTCTACTATCTCCCACTTCTCTACATCTATCTATATATATTTCTCTACTATTTACCTCATCCCTATTTCTATTTCTCTGATATGTATACTCATCTATATATCTATCCTTCTCTATATTAATTACATTAATGCTTTTTATTTTTAGCTGTTACAATATATGAAGTATTATTTACATTCTTCCACACAATATCATTAAAATCTACAGATAACAATCCACAGATTTCTTTCTCTGAGTACATTTTTACATCTCCATTTTTACTGTATTTCATAAAGACATTCATTATATCTCTAAACAAAAATGGTTGCCAACAATCGCAAATTATTAAATTCCCTTTTGGTTTCAGTACTCTACTTAGTTCTGATAATACTCTATCTGGTCTAGGATAATGATGAAAAGAATCATTACAGTACACAACATCAAAAAAATCATTTTCAAAAGGAAGATACTCAGAATCTCCTAAAACTAAAGTAGCACTTTCCTTTAACTTACCTCTTGCCACTTTCAACATGTTTTCAGAAATATCAATTCCATATGCCTTTTTTTTACAGTCCTCATTTAAAATAGCTTGTAATACAGCTCCTGTTCCACACCCTAAATCTAAAATAGTGTCATATGAAATTTTTGAAAGTTCTTCAATTAATACTGGATAGAGATTTCTAGCATGTTGTCCTTTTATATCTTGGTCATAAGTATTTGCTTGATTATTAAATGCCTGTTTTGATTTTGATTTTATATCTTTCATATTCAATCCCCCTTCTTCTTGCCCATAGTATAGCACAAGGTATTTTGCATGTCAATGAATGATATTCATTCATTATTTTAATTCCAATATGTTTTAATGCTAGCTTTATTTTAGTTTTATCTTTGTTTTGTTTTAGTCTTGTTCTAGTTTTATCTTTGTTTTATTCTAGCTTTATTTTAACTTTGTTTTAGTTTTATATTAAAATGACATATTTATATTTTTAATGTCAATTTGACTTTTTTAGAAAATTTATTTACCTTATCTACAACTTTAAATCTTCACTCTACAACTTTAAATCTCCACAAAAAAAGAAAGTATCATGATAAATACTCACATCTATCACAATGCCTTCTTTTACTATCTAATCAAGACTAATATACAAATCTACAAAATAGCCTCTAACCTTCTACATACTTAAATTAAACTAAATTAAAACCAATACACTTACATCATAAAACCATTATAACTATCTAAAAATACTGTTTATCTAAAAGCTATATGATAAATACAACATATCAACACACTGTAATTCCCCTTCAAAGATTGGCTCTGGATAATTATCTACAAAAAAGTTTTTGATTTTATGTGAATAAACAAAGCCAAATCTCTCATAAAATGGTATCCCACTTTCAGCTGTACCAACGATTATTGATGAATATTTTTTACTATACACATCTAAAATATGATTTATCATCTTTGATGCATAGCCCTCATTCTGAAAACACTCATATGTGGCAATATTTTTTAGCTCACAGATTTCTTTAGAAACCTCATTTACAACTGCTATACAAGTAATCTCTTCATTATCATGCAAAGCATACATAGTACCTTTTTCAAGATATTTATCAATCATTTCCTCATATGGGTCAGCTAACAACAAAAGGTCAATTTGACTTTTTTTGTTTTCTTCTATGGTTTTTATTTCTATCATAAGCTCTTCACCTCGTTTTATGTAGATTTTATTTTAATATGCTTCTATAATATCATACCTAGAACTCATCTTAGAAAAATTTCATTTGAGTATATGATTCCGACCTCTTGTAAGCTTTTACAATATCTTTCATATCTGTCAAAATACCATAACGTCTACATTCTTCTTTGAATAACGTCTCACAATAATCTTTATTAGGAATACTACATAAATAGTTTAAACCATATAACCTTTGATATTTAAGCACTAGTTCTGGAGATATATTTTTTAAATGCTTATAAAAAAACTCTCTCTGACCACTACGCATTGTCACTCCATACATACAATAAATAAATTTTGCATTAGCCTTATGTGCTTTTTCTACAATTGCTCGTATTTCATCTTTATTATCAGTCAAAAATGGTAACATAGGAGTCAATAATATACCACAGAAAATTCCAGCATCATTAAGTTCTTTTACTGCTTCAAATCGCTCAGAACTTGGATTTACATTGGGTTCTATTTTCTTTGATAATTCATCATTTGCAGTGGTTATAGTTAGCTTTACAATAGCAGAGT
This sequence comes from Clostridioides sp. GD02404, assembly GCF_045898275.1. NCBI lineage: Bacteria > Bacillati > Bacillota > Clostridia > Peptostreptococcales > Peptostreptococcaceae > Clostridioides > Clostridioides sp. GD02404. The sequence continues at coordinate 6,410 of NZ_JBJOCA010000002.1, read as the reverse complement.
TATTTGTTTTGATTTTCTGTAAAATCGGTATATCTCTAACTACCAAACTACTTTTGGTATCAATAGACACTCCAAAGTGATTTTCTGCAAGTAAATTCAATGCTCGCTTAGTAATACAAAGCTCCTTTTCAAAAGGATTATATGTATCAGACATGGCACCAATACCTACCACCCCTTTTTTTCTTTTTGAACGCAATTCCTTACTTAAAATTTCTATCACATTTTCCTTATATCTAACTTGGTCAAAGTTTTCTATGTTGTATATTGTGCTACGGCTATCACAGTATATACAACCATGAGGACAACCACGATAGAGATTCATATTATAATCTATTCCAAACCATCTTGTATTTTCAAATTTAACTTTCTGTAAAATTTGTTTTGCTGGTATACTCTCAATCATTCTCTTATACCTGATTCCTTTATATAATTTTTTAATATAAAAACCATAGTAGTTTTCAGATTATCTTTTTATAAGTTATTAAACACACACTTATAATTTCCTGCTAATTTTTTGCAATGACTGCTATGTCTTACTAAAATAAAATTATACACCTAGGTCAAAATCCAGTTTACCTTGTTCGACACCATTAACAATAAGTGTAATCGAATGTATCCCTGGGTAATGTTTCCTTACACTTACATCTGCAAATGAATGCTTTTTCTTGTACAACTTCTTCTCATTTTCTTTTAATGAAACTTCTGATATTTTAAATATCTTCCTGTTCCTTTTTCCATTGGATTTCACATAATCAATCCCATATTCAAGTCTTGTTTTCGTAGCTTTTTTCGCTAAAATAGTAAATGAAAAAATTAAATTTTCTCCAATAGAAATAGGTGTTGTGTCTAATGCAAAGCCCTGAACATCTATTGAAGTGGTATCATCGTACCCAAAAAGGGCTAATACATCACGATTCCCCTTTTTTAGTAGAGTTCTGCAACCATGTTTTAAAATCCAGTTAGTGTATTCATTTTTTCCATACCAATCCTGTGCGAGATTGATAACTAAATCTGGATGTGTTTTGGATATATCGTTTAGATTATTAGCCACACTCTTTCGTACATATAGTGATGTATCAGTCTTGAGCTGTTCCAAGATAGGTAGAATAGGTGTAGGGTCTTTTTTAAAGCTCGTTATTGCTTGTGCCCAAGGCAATTGAGGACGACAACCCTCACTTGCGAGTCTTCTAATATGTTCATTTTCATGTTTAGACCATTTATACATCTGTTCCATCATACACTTTTCATCCTTGATGATAAATATCCTTACAGCAAACTCCGAAGACCAGTACTCAGTATTTCGTTCTAACACACTTATAGATAAATCCCAATCTGCATCGTTCTGTCCATAAACCTCAACAAAATCTGGAAGGAAAAATGCAAAAGGAAATCTTCTGACAGATTGTTCAAGAATGGAAATAGCATCCTTGTAGTTTGATGGTAAATACTTTCCTAAATTCATACTTATTTTTCTACATCTAGATTTTAACTCTAAATTATCCCACGTCTCATCTATTGTCGATTTTATAAACTCATCCACTTGAAATGGGCTATAGACTGATTGGATAGCCAATGCAACCTCATAAAGTGACTTGTGATTAAACTTATTTTTTAGTAAGTCTGGCATATAACTATTCCTCCTTCTATGTTTGATTTATTAATCATATACCACAGAACAAGACACCAGTGTGTCATATTACTAAATCTTCATCATAAAATATAAATAATCCTCACTCTTTTTATATAAATAATATTTCATTATCTTTTATGCTAATTTTTATTCAATAAATTAAGCCCGATTTTCTAATTATTATCCATATTTCTTTGGAATAGCTTTTGTCCTATGATTAAACCAGTTTTTCTAATTAATTTACATACTTTCTTTTATGCTAGATTTTATTCAATAAATTAAATCCAACTCTCTAATTATTGTCCATACTCTCTTTTAAAGAATTTATCCACGTTTCTAGTGACTGAGCTAGTACTAGCTGTTGGTCCAACACTGCTTTTGCTATATCAGGTACATCCGTCTTTATACTTATGTTTTCTTCAATAGTTTTCTTTAGCTCTTGTACATTTTCTTCAATGTTTTTAAGGCATAGTTTCTGTTTTTCTGGTGTAAGGCTATTTAAATTTACTATGACAGCATTAAAATCTAAAAATATGTTTATTGGCTTAGAAGCCGTATCAAACATTAAATCTAAAAAATGTTCTTCTCCCAATTTAGTTAATGAATAAACTGATTTCTCTGCCATTTTACCCTTCTTCACAGATGTACTTTCAATATATCCCTTTTCTTCTAATTGAATTACTTTTTTATAAATTGATGGTGTACTTATTTTAACCCAACGTGATATTTTTCTATATTCTACTGCTTTTTGAATATCATAAGCACTCTGAGGCTCTTGCTTTACTATACCTAATACAATTAAATCTATTGTAGCCATAAAAATTCTCCTCTCATTTTCTTTCTATTGACAAATACTATAAATTATAGTACTATTTTTCATACTTACTATAATTTATAGTATTATAATTTAGAGTTAATGTCAATAGAAAAGGGGTGTTTAACATGAAAGAAAGTAACAAGAAAATTGAATTATTGGGGTCTGCTCCAATACCAAAAGCATTATTAGCTATGGGGTTACCTACTATGATAGGTATGATGATAACTGCATTGTACAATCTGGTAGATGGGTACTTTGTAGGTGGACTTGGAACCAGTCAGATGGGTGCTATATCTGTTGCATTTCCATTAGGTCAGCTTGTTGTTGGATTAGGTCTATTGTTTGGAAATGGAGCTGCTTCATACATTGCAAGACTTTTAGGTCATGGTGATAATGAAAAGGCAGGTAAAGTAGCTAGTACATCTATTTACAGTAGCATTATAGTAGGTGCATTAGTCATTATTATTATTATAATTTTTCTAAATCCTGTTTTAAAATTATTAGGAGCTACAAAAAGTATCATGCCTTATGCAGTATCTTATGCAAGTATTTATATAATATCCTCTATTTTCAATGTATTCAATGTCACTATGACTAATATTGTCACAAGTGAAGGAGCTGCTAAAACAAGTATGTGTGCAATGTTATCAGGTGCATTGCTTAATATGATTTTAGACCCTATATTCATTTATACTTTTGGTATGGGGGTAAGGGGTGCCGCTATTGCAACAGCTATCTCTCAGATAGTTTCAACACTTGTTTATATACGATATATTTTCAGCAAGAAAAGTATGTTTAGTTTTAGAATTAATGAATGTTGTTTTTCAAAAGATGTCATGTCAGAAATTTTGAAGATTGGTATCCCTACCTTGATATTTCAATTATTAACTAGTCTTGCTATCACATTAACTAATATGGAGGCCACAAAATATGGTGATTTTGCTATAGCTGGTATGGGTGCAGTGACACGAATAATGTCTTTAGGTAGTCTTATAGTATTTGGCTTTATAAAAGGATTTCAACCAATTGCTGGCTATAATTTTGGTTCAAAGAACTACGATAGATTGCATAGTGCAATAAAAACATCCATACTATGGACTACAGTATTTTGTGTAGTGCTTGGTCTTGTAATGATAATCTTCCCAAAGGTTATAATCTCACAATTTACAAGTGGTGATATGCTATTGATTGAATGTGGAAGTAAGTCACTTAGAGCAAATGGACTTTCATTTATGTTATTTGGTTTTTATACAGTGTATTCTACATTATTCCTTGCACTAGGAAAAGCAAAGGAAGGTGGATTTTTAGGTATGTGTAGACAGGGTGTGTGTTTTATTCCTACAATTTTGATTCTTCCTGTATTTTATGGATTAAATGGTATTTTATATGCACAACCAATAGCTGATTTGGTGGCTGCAATAATTGCAGGTTTCATGGCAATCAAGCTACATAAAGAGCTTAAACTTTTAAAAACAAACTCTATCTTTTAAACTATATATTAACTGTTAAATCTATTTTTAATATCTATTGTATAGATTCTTCATATATGTCCTTTTATCAAATAGTTATCGTGTAGATTCTTCATATATATTTTTATTCAATAAATAAAACTATTGTATATCTTTCGTAAGCTCAAAGAATTATACAGTAAGTACACTATCAAATAGTTCTTTTTGCTTACTAGATATACCTAAATTCATGTATTTATCACTTCATATAATAACTGCAATCTATAAATATATTAATACTCTCCTTTATATAATTTACTCATTAATAGGCAAGAATATAGGTATTGTCATATTTTTTCTACACAAATCATACTATTAATATCCACTTAAACAATCCTACTAATAAACTACTTGTTATTTTATTAATTCACTTGTATCATGGGATTATAAGATTTTAAGAAAGGAGCGCTTACATGATTTCACAAAATGATATTGATATACTTACACACAGTTTGCCTTTTTGGGATAAACTCACTGACCCACAAAAAGAGCTACTAATTACCTCAGCAGATATCTCCCATTATAAAAAAGGAAATCCCATACACTGTGGCGATAGTGACTGTATTGGTGTTTTAATCATAAAAACTGGAACAATACGTACTTACATACTTTCAGATGAAGGTCGTGAGGTTACACTCTTCCGCCTTGATAATGGTGATGTATGTATCTTATCAGCTTCATGTATTCTGAAAACAATAACTTTTGATGTATATGTAAATGCTGAAACGGATTGTGATATTATACAGATTAGTTCCTCTGTTTTTTCAAAGTTGTCTACTGAAAATATCCATGTAGAATTATTTTCATATAAATTAGCTACTGAACGTTTTTCTGATGTTATGTGGGCAATGCAACAAATTCTTTTTATGAGTTTTGATAAGCGTTTGGCATCTTTTTTGATTGATGAAATAGCTAAGGATAACAGTACTACTATAAAGATGACTCATGAGCAAATTGCTAAGTACATGGGTAGTGCCAGAGAAGTTGTGTCTAGAATGTTAAAATATTTTGCTAGGGAAGGTATTGTGTCTTTATCTCGTGGTGGGATAAAAGTATTGGATAAGGATAAGCTTCGTTCTTTGACATTATAAGTACAAGAGATTCTTTTTTAGAATGTCATAAAGAATTAATAATTGATTTTAAAATACTTTCAATATAAAAAGTATTTCTATATGGTATTAGTTATATCTACTTAATAGTTGTATATATTAGAAACTTTCCCATCCTAATTTCTAATAATTGCTAAATAATATATTTAAATAATTATTGTACATTTTAACATAAATATAAACATGCTTAGTTGCAAGTAATTCTAAGTTCATACAAACTTACTTGCAACCAAGTCTCTTATTCATTTTTTTATTCTTTCACTTGCAATATCATAGACTAAACCATCTTCCCTAAATGATATAACTTATTATCTTCATAACATTATTCAAAATCTACCTCAATATTTTCAAGGTCTTTTTTGCTGATATTTAAATCTGCACAAAACCTCTTTCTATACAGATTTACTCTTTGCCTTACATATCATCTGAGTCATAGTCCCCATAGGACAATAAACACACCATGAACGAGGCTTAAACAATACCATTGTAATCAATCCAAGTACAGTCGATGTAAGCATAACACTATAAAAACCAAAAGCAAACTGTACCACCCAAGGTGAAACTAAAGTTCCATGATACGCCCACTGCCAAGGCATTTTTATAGTCCATAGCAAAGTCACTACCTCTTTAAGACTTCTACTCCCTTCAAATACTAAATAAGTTGAGAAAAGCATATTAATAAACATCACCATAAAAAACGTCAAAAACCCATATCTAAACCACTTACTTCTAATAAATCTAGGAATATCTTTATTTCTTGACAGATTTAATTTATTTCCAAGCAGATTAAACAGTTGCCCTCTTCCACAATACTTATTACAATAGGCCTTATTCCCCTTGATAATAGAAATAATTAGTGGTACAAAGAAGCAAATTAATCCAATCCAAGCAAAAATAATATTTACAAATCCTAATATTAAATATATTGAGGAAAAAATCCATAAATAGTCATACCAATGTTTTTTATTATTCATGACACTTACCTTCTTCCTCTTTTAATATTGTTATAATCTCAATCACAGATGCTGGACATGTCTTTTCACAAATACCACATCCAACACATAAATCTCTCTGAACCTCCCATGACTAAAGTCACAGGGTTCCTGTTTCATAGAATCTTGCATACTAAAATATGTCTTACCAATTCTCCACAGGCTATCCCCGTAGTTCCTACGGTTCTTACATAAGTTATTTATTTTAAACTGTTATTAGTCTTAGTCCTTCTTTTAATATATTTATACTCGCATTTATGTCTCTATCGTGAGTTACATTACAACAAGGACAAATCCATTCTCTTATATTTAAATTCTTTATTTCCTCGTTTTTATACCCACATTTATTGCATA